>DASVTJ010000312.1:0-3672 GCA_036387635.1 Duganella sp. | reverse complement strand
ACATTATTTATCCGCTATCCGGCCAAGGCCAGCGTCGACAGCGGCGCGGCCCAGACCTGCCCGTTCGCGCTGGTGGGCGACGGCGGCCATCTGGAGCGGCAGGGCACGTCGCCGCTGGGCAATCTGGCCGAACTGATCGCCGGCGCCCGCCGCGTGGTGCTGATGCTGGCCGCGTCCGATACGACCTTGTTGCGCATCAAGGCGCCGCCGCTGTCGGCCGCGCGCCTGCGCGCCGCGCTGCCGGCGCTGGTCGAGGAACAAGTGCTGGGCGACACCGCCGACTGCCTGCTGGCGTCCGGCCCCGCCGATGACGAGGGCGTGCGCACCGTGGCCGTGGTGCAGCGCGCCTGGCTCGAGGTGCTGGTCAAGGCGCTGCTGGCGCAGGGCGCGCACAGCGTCTCGGTGCTGCCGATGCAGCTGTGCCTGCCGTTCCAGCCGGGATCGGTGTCGGCCGCGCTGAGCCTGGGCGACGCCGGCTACGAACTGATCCTGCGCCGCTCGCAATACGACGGCATGGGCCTGTCGCTGCCGGGCGAGCCGCTGGCCGCGTTGCAGGCGCTGCGCGCGATGGCAGGAGACGAGCCGGTCACGTTGTACCTGTCGGCCGAACAACTGAAACAATTCGAGCCGTTGTTGGCCGACACCGCCACGGCGCCGCACGGCATCAGCCTGGCCGAAGACCATTGGCAGCATTGGGTGGCGGCGTCGCGCTCGGCCGGCCTCGACCTGGCGCCGGCGCTCGGCGCGGCCGGCGCCTCCGCGCGCGAGTGGCGGCGCTGGCGCTGGCCGCTGCGCATCGCCGCGCTGGCGCTGCTGGTCAACGTGGTCGGCGTCAACGTCGAATGGATGCGCCTGAAGCGCGAGGCGGCCGCCGTGCGCCAAGCCATGATGCAAACCTTCAAGGCCACCTATCCGAAAGAGACGGTGATCCTCGATCCGGTCGCGCAAATGCGCAAGAACATTTCGCTGGCCAAGTCCGACGACGGCCAAGCCGCGCCGGACGGCTTTGTCGCCATGAGCGCCAACCTGGACGAGGCGCTGAGCGTGCTGCCGCAGCGCGAAGTGATCGCCTCGCTCGAATACAAGGAACGTACTCTTCAGGTTAAGGTCAAACCCAACACGGTCGACGCCGCCGCGATGACGCAGATCCGCGCGGCGCTGCAGGCGCGCAAGCTGGAGTTGGCCGAAGCCACGCCGGGCACCTGGCAAATCCGCGTCGCCACCGCCACCGGCGCGGCCGGACAATAACAATGGGCACCTTCATCACCACACCTATGGGCACCGCATTGAGCACCGCATTAAATACCTCATTAAGCACCGCATTGAGTACATCAACGAGCACACCGGCATGAGCAAACTCGATCAAACGATACAAGACTACCGCGCGCGCGGCTCCGCCTTCTGGCTGGCACGCACCGAGCAGGAGCGCCGCCTGCTGGGCATCGGCGGCGTGGTCGTCGCGCTGGGCCTGTTCTACGGCGTGCTGGTGGGGCCGGCGCTGGAGGGCCGCGACAAGCTGCGCAAGGAGTTGCCCGAGCTGCGCCAGCAGGCCGCCGAACTGCAGGCGTTGGCCTTGGAGGCGGTGGCGCTGCGCGGCCAGAACGCCATCGACCCGACGCCGATGACGCGCGACAACCTGACCGCCGGCCTGACCGCGCGCGGACTCACGGCGCAGTCGGTCAGCATCACCGGCGAGTACGCCAAGGTGCAATTGAATAACGTCGCCTTCGCCGGCGTCGTCGTCTGGCTCGACGCCGTGCGCGGCGAAAGCCGCATCGCGGTGCAGGACGCCGCCTTCACCGCGCAGGACACGGCCGGCATGGTCAACGCCACGCTGACCTTGCGCCAGGGCGCGCGATGATGGACACGGACGCAATGAGGCAGGCGATGAGGCAGGCAATGAGGCACGCGTCGATGCGCGACGCCGCGCAAAAAGGCCATGCGTGAAGCGCGCCGTGCTATGGTTGCTGACCATCGCGCTCAGCGTGCTGGTGACGCTGGCGGTGTTTTTCCCGGCCACGTGGCTCGGCTCGATCGTCGAACAACGCACCGGCGGCCGTTTGACCTTGGGCGACGCCCAAGGTACGCTGTGGCGCGGCTCGGCCTTCATCGGCGGCGCGGCCGGCGGCAACAGCCCGGTCACGCCGTTGCTGCCGGGCCGCTTCAGCTGGAAGATTTCGCCGCTGGCGCTGGTCGGCATGGTCGACCTGCAACTGGAAAACAGCGCCGCGCTGACGCAGCCGGTGACGTTCCACGGCAGCTGGTCGCAGTGGCAACTGAGTCCTTCGGCGCTGCTGCTGCCGGCGCAGGGACTGGCCGGCCTGGGCGCGCCGCTCAACACGCTGGCGCCGAGCGGCATCCTGCGGCTGTCGTGGACCGCGCTGGAGCTGTCGCTGCAAGAGCGCCAGATCGCCGTCAACGGCCGCACCACGCTGGAGATGACCGACATGTCGTCGCGGCTGGCGCCGGTCAGCCCGCTGGGCAGCTACACGCTGGCGCTCGACTGGCGCGGCCAGCAGGCGGCATTGACGCTCGATTCGGTCAAGGGGCCGCTGTTGCTCAGCGGCCGGGGCAACCTGAATAACGGCCGTCTGCAGTTTTCCGGGCAGGCGGAAGCAGCCCAAGGATACGAGGACACGCTGGCCAATCTGTTGAATTTGCTAGGCCAGCGCCGCCCGGGTAGCGACCGCAACGTCATCGCGTTGCAGGTTCACTAGAGGCGCCGAGGCACAAAGGCGCGCCGCCCCACGGGGCATATTTAGTTTCAATCGCGGTTCCAACACTAGATACAAAGTTCAGACAATGAAAAAACAGTCAGTGAGCAACTCCAACCTTCCCGCGCTGCGCCGCCTGAGCGCGGGTGCGATGCTGTGCTGCGCGCTTGGCGCGGTGCCGGCCACCGGGCTGCTGTGGCCGGCCATGGCCTTGGCCGCCGCCGATGACGCCGCGCTGAACTTTGTCGGCGCCGACATCGAGTCGGTGATCAAAGCCGTCGGCCACTACACCAACATCACCTTTGTCATCGATCCGCGCGTCAAGGGCACGCTGACCCTGGTGTCGGAGAAATCGATCAGCAAGTCGCAGGCGTTCAGCCTGCTGACCTCGGCGCTGCGCCTGCAAGGCTACGCCGTCGTCAGCGGCGACGGCTACGCCAAGGTGGTGCCGGAGGCCGACGCCAAGCTGCAAGCCGGGCCGACCCAGGTGGGCTCGGGGCCGACGCAGATCAAGGGCGACCAGATCGTCAGCCAGATCTTCCATCTGAACTATGAATCGGCGGCCAACGTGGTCACCGTGCTTCGGCCGCTGATCTCGCCCAACAACACCATCAACGCCAATCCGGGCAACAACACGGTGGTGATCACCGACTACGCGGACAACCTCAAGCGCCTGGCGAAGATCATCTCGGCGCTCGACGCGCCGGCCACGGCCGACCTCGACGTCATTCCGGTGCGTTACGCCATCGCCAGCGATCTGGCGTCGATGGTCAACAAGCTGATGGACGCCGGTGGCGGCGGTGGCGCGCCCGGGGCCGGCGGCGGCGACGCCGGCCGCGTCAGCGTGCTGGCCGATCCGCGCACCAACTCGCTGGTGCTGCGGGCGCCGTCGGCGGCGCGCTCGAACCTGGCCAAGTCGCTCATCGCCAAGCTCGACCAGCCGACCCAGGAACTGGGC
>DASVTJ010000311.1:0-4828 GCA_036387635.1 Duganella sp. | reverse complement strand
GCTTTCACCATTCCGTTCGAGCTGCTGCGCGTGTATTCGCCGTCGGCCGAGGTGACGGGCCACGGTCCCGGGCAGGAAGTGCTGCAGGTTGGCAAACGCGAAGTGGGCATCGCGGGGATGGAACCTGTGGGCAACTACGCGGTGCAGCCGACGTTTACCGATGGTCATAACACTGGATTGTTCACGTGGGAGTATCTGTACAAGCTGGGCAACGAGAAGGACAAGCTGTGGCAGGATTACATGGATCGCCTGCATGCTTCCGGCCTCGAAGGCGACAGCGGTCGCGACCCCGCCAACGCGCCGGCGCCGGCGCCGCATGTGCACGGCCCGTCGTGCGGGCATAAGCACTGAGGCTCTGATTTAACGCACTTGCGCTTTCGGGTTTCTTCGCTAAGCTAGGAAGGAAATGGAGGTGACCATCATGTGTGATGTCGTAGCGGATGAAAACGGTAACGTCGCGTTGCCGAAGGAAATACTTGAGCAGCTCAGAATCAAACCTGGCGATTTGGTGCGGATCACGATGTCCCCGTCTGGTGCAGCGATTGTCAGGGCACGGAATCGCAGCATTACGGATCTTGAAGGAATGTTGTATAGGGAAGACCGGGAGCCGGTTCCAATCGAGCAGATGTCGCGCTAGATGGTTTCGCTGGATACTAATGTCTTGATCCGTTTCATCGTCAAAGACGATGCCGGGCAATTTCAGCTTGCAGCCGGACTCATCAACAAAGCTAAAGCGTCCGGTCAGTTAGCGTTCGTGACAACGCTGGTCGTACTCGAGTGTGAATGGGTGCTTCGTAGCGCTTACCAACTTTCCAAGGTCGAAATTCTCGCTGTGCTTGCTGGCTTGCTTGAGGCTGGCGAGGTGAACCTTGAGAATGATCCAGAGCTTGAGCATGCATTGGAACTGTGGGGGCAAAGTGCCGCCAACTTTGCGAATTGTCTTATTCTCGCTCATAGCCGTACCCTAGGCTGCTCGACGATGGTCACCTTCGATAAACGCGCCAGCAAGTTAGCGAATTGCTCGTTGCTGAAATAGCCGCGTCAGGGATTCCACGGCCACACGCTGCCGGCGACGTTGATCGCTTTCGGTATCAGTTTCTGCTGATAGAAGATGTCGGCCACGCGCTGCTGGTTGGCGGCGATGGCGGGGCTGACCGGCACCGCGCCGTATTGCGTGCGGCGCTGCCAGGTTTCCACGATATCGGCCGGCAGCCCCATTTGCGGCGCCAGTATCGCGCTTACTTCCTTCGGATGCGCGTTGGCCCATAGTCCTGTTTTCGCCACCTGCGCCAATAACGACGACAGCACCTTCGGCGACTGCCCCGCGAACTTGCGCGAGGCAAGGTAAAAACCGTTTGCCTGCGGCAGGCCGGTGTAGTCGCTCAGCACCCGCACCTGATACGACTTCTGCGCCGCCGCGAAGTACGGGTCCCACACCACCCATGCATCGATGCCGCCGCTGACGAACGCCGCCCGCGCATCCGATGGCGACAGGTATACCGGCCGGATGTCGCTGAACTTCAGCCCCGCCTTTTGCAGTGCGGACGCCAGCAGGAAATGCGACCCCGATCCTTTCTGGAACGCGACCTTCTTGCCCTTCAAATCCGCCACCGTGCGCGCCGTCGAATCCTTGGGCACGAAGATCGCCTCGCTGTTGATGGGCGCCGGTTCGGCCGCCACGTACAGCAGGTCGATGCCGGCCGCCTGCCCGAACAGCGGCGGCGGCGCGCCGGTGCTGCCGAAATCGATGCTGCCGGCGTTGAGCGCCTCCAGCATCTGCGGACCGGCAGGGAATTCGATCCACTTGATCTGCTGTCCGGCGAAGGCCTTCTCCAGCGTGCCCTGGTTTTTCAAAATGCCCAGCAGCCCGCTGCTTTTCTGGAAACCGATGGTGATGGCCGGCGCGCTGTGCGCCAGCAGGGGGAGGGCCAGCAGCAAGCCGGCAAAGATGTTTTTCATGGTTTTCCTTTATGCGCTTTCGCGCTCGATAAGTTCGCAGGCCAGTAAATTCAGACGCGCGTCCGGGCCGGAGGCTGGCAGCACGCCCAGCTGCTCCAGAATGCGCAGCGCGGCGATCTCGCCGATTTCGCGTCCCGGCGGGCGGATGGTGGTCAGGCTTGGCAGCAGCAGCGGCGAAAACGGATAGTCGCCAAAGCCGACGATGGCGCATTGCGCGGGGATTTTCAGGCCCGCGCGCTGGCCCGCCAGCAAAGCGCCTGCCGCCAGATTGTCGTTGGCGAAGATGATCGCCTCAGCCTTGGCCTCGGCGCCGGCGCCGGCGTGTCCGGCAGGCGTGAGCGCCAGCGCCTCGATGGCCTGCTTGCCGGCGTCGAATGGCGCCTCGGCGGTCGGCACGTAGATCGTCGGTTGCAGCCCATGCTCGCGCATCACCTTCGCGTAACCATCGCTGCGGTCCACCGCACTGAGGTCGCCCGCCAAACTGTTTTGCACAAACGCGATGCGGCGATAGCCTTTGGCGTACAGATAGCGCGCCGCCTGCTCGCCCACCGCGCGATTGGAATAGCCGACCTGTATCGGCTTGCGGCGCGGTTCGTAGTCCCAGGTCTCGACCACCGGAATGCCGGCCGCCGCCAACAGCTTTTCGGTGGTGCGGCTGTGGAAGCGGCCCGTCACCACCAGCGCCGCCGGCTTCCAGCCGAGGAAGGCGCGCACGGCGCTCTCCTCCTGCTTGGCCGAGAAATAGCTCGACGCCAGCAGCAGCTGATAGCCATGGCGGCTGAGCGTATCGCTGAAGCTCTGGATCGTGCTGGCGAAAATCGGCCCAGAGATATTCGGGATCACCATGCCGATGATGCGGCTCTGCGACGACGCCAGGCTGCCGGCCATCAGATTCGGCACGTAGCCGAGCTGCTTGACGGCGGCGGCGATGCGCGCGCTACGGGCGGCCGCCACGCGGCCCGGCTCCGTGAAGTAGCGCGACACCGTGATCGAGCCGACGTCCGCCAGCCGCGCCACGTCGTGGATTGTCGCGCGGCCCGTTCCACGGCGCTTGCGCGGGCTTGCAGGTTCGCTCATTGGCTGGTGCCACTTCCGCTGATATTTCGCATATTTAAAAAAGACATATCGATGGGTTTTTTAATTCTTTGACTTCACCCGTTCAGGCCCCGACACTAAAAAAAGGGTATCGGTACCATTCAAAGTCTAGCAAACGTCAGGCGGGGAACTAAGTTGGTTCTTCGATGATGAAAGTAGATTTTTCGCATATGGCCATGTGGCGCAAGGGCGCTTTCAAAATCAAGGGATCGGCAATGAAGAACAAGCATAAAAAAATCGGTGTGCTGACGTTGGGGGCGTTGCTGGTCAGCTCCGCTTGGGCGGGCGGCGTGGATACCAGTGACGCCGCCAGCGCGACAATCCGCGATCGCGCCGACAGCGCCGACGGCGCCGCCGTCCCCAGCGTGACGGTCAGCGCCACGCGCCGCAACGCCTCACTGCAGTCGGTGCCGGTGGCCGTCTCGGTACTGAACGGCGACGACCTGGCCCAGGCCAACCGCACCAGCATCGACACCATCGTCCAGGAAGTACCGAGCGTGACGTTCCGCCAGCAGGGCGGCAACAAGGATTCGACCATCTTCGTGCGCGGCATCGGCACGATATCCACCTCGCCCGGCGTGGAGCCGACCGTGTCGACGGTGATCGACGGCGTGGTGTACGCGCGTCCCGGCCAGGCCACGCTGGACCTGCTGGACATCGAGCACATTGAAATCCTGCGCGGCCCGCAAGGCACGCTGTTCGGCAAAAACGCCTCTTCCGGCGTGCTGAATGTGATCGGCCGCAAACCGTCGGAGCAAATCAGCGGCTTTGTCGACGCGTCCTGGTACGAGGGTGGCGAGAAGCGCGTGCGCGCCGGACTGTCCGGCACCATTCAGCCGGGCGTCGTCACCGCCGCCGTGACGGCGCTGTATGCCGACTACGACGGCAATGTCGACAACGTGCACGCCGGCGGCGGCAAGGTCAATGGCTATGACCGCAAAGGCGCGCGCGCCCGCGTCGACATCACACCGAACAAGGATCTGGACGTGACGCTGATCGCCGACTATCTGCGCTCGAACGCCTCGCCGTCGCTGACCGCGTACAAATCGACCAGCGCGCCGTTCTCGCAGGCGATCACGCCGGTCGTGGCGACGAGCGAGAACCGCCAGATCAACACCGATATCCCGAGCGATATCCGCGACATCAACAAGGGCTTGTCGGCGCAGATCGACTGGCGCAGCGGCGGCTACACACTGACATCGATCACCGCCGTGCGCGAGTGGGACAACCAGCAGTACACCAGCACCTCGGCTATCGGCAACGCGGCGGAGGCGGGGCGCATCAGCGCCGCCTATCCGGCCACGCGCGACATCGGCACCCTCGATTACCGCCAGGTGTCGCAGGAGCTGCGATTGGCTTCGCCCAAGGACCAGTTCCTCGATTATGTGGTCGGCGCCTTCTACCTGAACGGCAAGGACCTCGAAACCTACCAGCGCATCGTCACCACCACGGCGCTCAACTCGGGCCGTGCCGATTATGGCGTCAAGAACGACAGCTACTCGCTGTTCGGCGAGAGCACGTTCAATCTGTCGCCGCAGTGGCACGCCATCGCCGGCGCGCGCTGGACCAGGGACGAACTGTCGTACGACCATGTTCGCACCTCGACGTCAAACGCCGCCTTCCCCGGCGTGCAGCCGGGCGTAAGCAACAGCGGCTCCACCAGCGAGGATGGCTACTCGGGCCGTCTCGGGCTTCAATACCAGCTGTCGCGCGACGTCAACGCATACGCGACCTACTCGCGCGGCTACAAAGGCCCGGCCTACAACGTCTTCTT
>DASVTJ010000310.1:0-3294 GCA_036387635.1 Duganella sp. | reverse complement strand
GGCCGTGGCGGCGCCATGTCAGCTCATCGGGCGACGGCGCGCGGCACGCCGTTGGTGTAGATGGCCGGCTGCTCGATGCGCTCGAAGCTGGCCGGGCCACGGCCGAAGTCGATCGTCAGGCGGCCGGTCACGCCGTCCAGGCTAAAGCGGCCGGCCGGCTTGCGGCTGATCTCGCGCGCCACGCGGTAGGCGTCGATGCCCAGCGCGTACAGGCGCGCCATGTCCGCCGACGACGACTCGAGCGGATGCGGATAAACCATCACGGCCGGATGGTCGCGCTGCACCTGCCACGGCAGGTCGAGCAGGCGCACGCCGTCGAGCTCGGGGCTGGCGTAGGTCATGGTGCCGGGATTGAGCGCCGAGGTGCCGTAGATCGGCAGGTTGCTGAATGCGTTCGCCGGCGCGGCCGGCGCGGTGCCCGGCTGATCATCCATCGGCATGGCGCTGGCGGTGCTGATCACCGGGCTGGCCGCCTCGGAGATCAGCCCGGCGCTGAGCGCGCCGCGCAGCTGGCGGGTCTGGTCGGCGCCCATCGCCGAGAATAGCAGGCCGGGCGGGTCTTGCGCCAGGCGCGCGCGCAACTGCACCAGGTCCGGATCGCTCAGGTAGCCGTTGGGCGCGTTCAGCTCGACCATGCGCACCGGCTGGCCGAGGCGCTGCCACTGGCCGGCGAAGGCGGCGGCGATGCGGCGCTGCCACGCCGAGCTGGTGGTCAGGATCAGCGCGCTGGCGTTCGGATGCTCGGACGCGGCCCATTGCGCCGCCTGACGCGCCTCTTCCTCGATCGACAGGCCCATGGCCAGCATCTTCGGCGGCAGCGGCGCGGCGCCGGCGCTGCCGTAGCCCTCCGGATAGTTCAGCGCGATGGTGGGCTTGGTGACCGACGAACTGGCCGCGACCGCCGCCACGGCCGAGCGCGCCAGCGGACCGACGATGATGTCCTCGTTTTCGGAGGCGCTGGCGTAGCGCTCCAGGATTTCCTGCGGCGAGTCGCCGGTTTCGATGACGCTGACGGTGATGTTGTCGCGGTCGCGTTCCCAGGCGGCCATGAAGCCGGCGCGCAGCGAAGCGGCGGCCGCGCCCAGCGTTTCGGAGCGCAGCGGCAGCAGCAGCGCCATGTTGACCGGCGCGTTCAACGGTGTGCGCTCGTCGGCGCCAGGCGCAGCGTCCCCGGGCTGGGCGGCGCGGTCGCCCGTGTTGGCGCCGGCCTGCGGCGTGGCGGCTCCGCCCGGCAGGTCGATGGCAAAGGTTTCTGCCGCCGGCGGGGTTGGCTCGGGCGGCGGCTTGGGCAGCGGAGCGGCTTGCACCGGCGGCGCGCTTATAATAGGCGCGCTGGACTCCATCGGCGGAATCGGCGTGCTGGCGCATCCGCCCAAGCCCAGCACGGCCACCGCCGCAATCGTCGTAACAGCCGCGCACCGCAGCGACAACCTCATACTTTTCATTCGACCTCCAATGACCGACCAAGAAACCCGCGCCATTTCCACCTTACCTGTCATGGGAGAAACGGCGCACCAGGCCTATCCTAGCGCAACCTTGTATATCGTGGCGACCCCGATCGGCAATGTGACCGATATTACGCTGCGTGCGTTGCACGTTTTGAGCCTGGTCGACGCCGTCGCCTGCGAGGATACGCGCAACACGGCGCAGCTGATGACGCGCTTCGGCCTGCACAAGCCGCTTATCGCCGCCCACCAGCACAACGAGCGCGAGGTGGCCGAGACCTTGATCGCGCGCCTGCAGGCCGGCGAGCGCATCGCGCTGGTGTCGGACGCCGGCACGCCGGGCGTGTCCGATCCGGGCGCGCGCATCGTCGACGCGGTGCGCACGGCCGGGCTGCGGGTGTTGCCGCTGCCGGGCGCGTCGGCGGCGGTGACGGCGCTGTCGGCCAGCGGCCTGGTCAACGACCAGTTCTATTTTGTCGGCTTTTTGCCGGCCAAGGCCAAGCAGCGCGAGAATTTCCTCGGCACATTGCGGGCGGTGACGGCGACGATGGTGTTCTATGAGGCGCCGCACCGCATCCTCGATTGCGCGGTGGCGCTGGCGGCGGTGTTCGAGCCGCAGCGCGAGGTAGTGTTCGCGCGCGAGCTGACCAAGATGTTCGAGGAGATCCACCGCTGCCCGTTGTCGCAAGCCGAGGCGTGGATCAAGGCCGATCCGCATCGCGAGAAGGGCGAATTCGTGGTGCTGCTGGCCGGCGCGCCGGCCGCCGAGGATGAGCAGGATGTGGAGGCCGAGCGGATTTTGAAGATATTGCTCACCGAGTGTTCGGTCAAGCAGGCCGCCAATCTGGCCGCGCAGATCACCGGACGCAAAAAGAACGCACTGTACGACCGCGCGTTGCAGCTCAAGGAAGAAGATTGATCAGAGCTTGCAGCCGTGGTCTTTCTTATGGAGTAGCCAGAATAGCGGTGTGAGCAGGTTGCCGCCGCCGTTGGCGTCCAGGCAGCCCTGGCGCTTGGCGGCGGCCATTTTGGTCGCCAGTTCATTGGCGTTCTGCTCGGGATAGAGCGGATGGTCGTCCAACTGCGCCACCGCCGTGCCGGCGCGGGCCGGGTCTTTCTCGTTGGCCACTTTGCGCGCTGTTTTCAGCGCCGCGTTCATGTCGAATTGTCTGGATTGTTGTTGCTGTTGCTGTTGCTGCTGCGGTGGATAGAGCGGGTCGGGCGGGTTGCTGGCGGAAGCCGTGGCCGGGGTGGCCGGGGTGGCCGGCGCGATCGGCTGCGGTGGCGGATTTTCGGCGGCGGTCGCGGCGGGTTCTGCCGACGTTGCTACTGGCGCTGGTTGGCGGGTGGCGGCTTTCGTCCGCGTTTCAGTCTGCTTGCCTGCTGGTTGCTGGATCGGCTGGGCTGGCGGCTCGGTTTTCACAGGCGCCGGCGCCGTCGGCCGGGGCTGCATCAGCCACACGGTCATTGTCTCCTTCGGCGGCAGCTCGGGCGGCGCCTTCGGGGCGGTCAGCCGATAACCGAAGATCAACAGCAGATGCAACGCCACCGAGACGGCGACGCCCCGCACCATTCCTGGCCGCCGTAATTGGGCGGGGGCGTCGAGCGTCAAATTTGCGTTCATGGTCGATTAGCTAAGTTATGCACACCCTTCGCATCTTACATTGAATATTTTTCGCCATGCTACATAATGATTTTTATAGTGACCCTTGACGGATACTGGGGCAGCTTGTATTATCTTGCTTCTTCGGAGTGTAGCGCAGCCCGGTAGCGCACCTGGTTTGGGACCAGGGGGTCCAAGGTTCGAATCCTTGTACTCCGACCAGAATTTAAAACCCCCGTTTGACGG
>DASVTJ010000309.1:0-1830 GCA_036387635.1 Duganella sp. | reverse complement strand
GTCGCCGCTGCCGGCTGGTTCAGGTTCGTCAGGGTCAGGTTCATTCTTGGTGTCCGGCTGGTTCCGTGTCGCTGGTGAGCGAATACGCCATCCAGCCATCCTTGTTGTTGCGCATGTCGGCAAGGCGCGCACCGAGCGTGTCCAGTGCTTCGCCGCAGGCGGCGGCGGCGCCATCGTGCGCCGTGCGCAGTTGCGCCAGCGCGGTCAGTTCGCCTTCCGTCCACCCGCCGCGCGCGTCGAGCGCTTTCAGTTGTGGGCCGAGGGCGCCGGCGAGGGCACCCAGGCGGTCCCAGTCGCGCGCGATGCCGGCCTCGCGGAAGGCGAGGGCCAGCTTGCCGATGGCAGCACTCTTAGGCATTGCGTTCCTGCACGCCTTGCCAGCCCTGCCGGATCGTGGTGAGCACGCCCACCACCTCATCGACCATGGCCGGATCCATCTTGATGCCGGCACCTTGCAGGCGCGACGAGCAGAAGTCGTACAGGTTGGCCAGGTTGGCGACGACTTCGCCGCCGCCTTCGAAGTCGAGCGAGCTCGACAGGCCGTTGATGATTTCGCAGCATTTATCGATGCCGGCCGCTTTCTGTTCGTAACGCTTGCCGATGATGTGGGCGCGCACGCGCGCCAGTTCGTCGAGCAGGCCGTCAGTCAGCAGCAAAACGAGCTCGACCGGCGTCGCGCGCGAGGTCTGGGAGTCGAGATTGACAGCGTGATAATTGCCGTAGGCTTCTTGATAGGACATGGCTATGAGTTTAGTCTTTAGCGCTGCTGAACAAAGCGTCGAACAGCGAGGTGTTATAGGACATATTGCTTTGAACGGTTTGCAGCTGGGTGAACTGCTTCAGGTAGCGCGTGTAGGCGCCGTCGTACTGCCGGTCGAGGGCAGTTTGTCGATCCGTCAATTCGCCCTGCAGCTTGCTGACCGCATCCTTGCGGGCGCCGATCTGCCCATTGGTGCTGTTGGTCCAGAGCTTCAGGTAGGTGTCGAGCTGGCCGGCGATGCCGCTCGGCGCGGTCGCCGAACTGCTGCCGATCAGGGTGTCGAGGCCGGTCGGGTTGGCCGCCAGCGCCTTCGTCAGGCGCGTGCTGTCCAGGGTCAGGGTGCCCTGGCGGTTGCCGGTGATGCCGAAGCTCGCCAGGCTGGTCGCACCGACGCTGCGCAGGGCGCTGACCATGCGGTCGCGCAGGGCGCGCACGCCGCTGTCGCCGGCAAAGGCGCCGGCCGCGCCGCCGCTTTCCGGGTCGCCCGGGCTGACCAGACCGTCGATGGCCGTCTTGAGCTTGTTGTAGGCGTCCACGAAAGCCTGGGCGTTCGCGGTCGTCTTCGAGGCATCCGATGCCACCGTCAGCGTCACCGGCGCACTGCCGGCGGTCTGCGCTTTCGAGATCGTCATGGTGACGCCGTCGACCACGTTCAGGGTATTGCTCGCCTGGCGGATCTCGGTGCCGGTGCTGGAACCGACGCGAACCACCGCGTCGAGTGCCGGCACCAGTTGGTTCGGCGTGGCGCCGAGCTTTGCAGTGAGGCCGGGATCGGCGCCGGTGGTGCCGAGCGTGATCTTGTTGGCCAGGCCCGTCGTTTTCGAGGTCAGCACCAGTTCCGAGGTGGAGCCGGTGGTGACGACCGCGGCCGACACGCTGGTGTTACCGGTGGCGCCATTGATGGCCGTCGCCAGGTCGCGCACGGTCCAGGTACCCTTGGTGCTCAGGTCGATGTTGAACGAGTTGCTGCCCGCGCCCAGGGTCAGCGTACCGCCGCCGGCGAAATCGGTCATGCCGCCGTACGAGACTTTATGCGCGCTGGCGACCTGCTCCACGAAGAAGCTGTAGGT
>DASVTJ010000308.1:0-8072 GCA_036387635.1 Duganella sp. | reverse complement strand
ACGCGCGCGCACACCAGCAGCGCGTGCGTCGAATCGAGACCGCCGGAAATACCGATCACCACTTTCTTGATGTTGCTCGACGTCAGACGCTGCGCCAGCGCCTGCACCTGGATGTGGTAGACCTCGTTGCAGCGCTCGTCGCGGCGGCGCGCGTCGACCGGCACGTACGGGAAGCGCTCGACGCAGCGCCTCAGCGCCAAGGGTTCTTCCCTGCCGATCTCCAGCGCGAAGAACACGGTACGGAATTTGTTGACCTCGGCGGCGTGGCGCTGCACCGATTGCGCGAACGTGTTCATGCGCATGCGCTCGCGCGACAGGCGCTCGAGGTCGATGTCGGCAAAGGTCAGCGTCGCGTCGTCGACAAAGCGCTTCGGCTCGGCCAGCAAGTCGCCGTTCTCGTAGATAACGCCCTGCCCGTCCCATGCCATGTCGGTGGAGGACTCGCCGCCGCCGGCCGAGGTGTACAGGTAGGCGGCGATGCAGCGCGCCGACTGCTGGCCGACCAGCTGGTTGCGGTAATCGGCCTTGCCCACCAGCGCGTTCGACGCCGACAGGTTGACCAGCACCATGGCGCCGGCCAGGGCCGCGAACGACGACGGCGCCACCGGCACCCACAAGTCCTCGCAGATCTCGACATGGAATTTGAACAGCGGCATGTCGGCCACCTCGAACAGCAGGCCGGAGCCGAACTGCGCGCGCTCGCCCAGCAGATCGATCTCGGTGGCGACCGCGTAGTCGCCGCTGCTGAACTGGCGCGCCTCGTAGAACTCGCCGTAATTGGGTAAATAGCTTTTCGGCACCACACCCTGGATCTGGCCGTTGGCGATGACCACCGCGCAGTTGTACAGCTGATGCTCGACGCGCAGCGGCACGCCGACCACCAGCGCCATCTTCCACTGCGCCGACGCGGCGACGATGGTGTCGAGCGCGTCGAGGCAACCGTCGAGCAAGGCGCGTTGATGGAACAGGTCGTCGCAGGTATAGGCGGACAGGCCCAGTTCGGGAAACGCCACCAGCGCCGCGCCCTGGGCGGCGGCCTGTTCGGCCAGCGCGATCGTCTGCTCGGCGTTGTAGGCCGGATCGGCGATGCGGCACACCGGCGCGGCGATGGCCACCCGGGCGAAATCATGCGTGTACAAATTGAGGAAATTCGAGCTCATGTAAAATCTTTCGCGTGCGCAACGGACAAACAAAAGCCAATTATCGCACGGCCATGCAGGCGCCGTCGCCAACGGATCAGCGCCAGATAGGCTAGACTGGCGCCAACATCAGAGCTGGAGTGAAGCGTGTCAGAAGCAGAGTTTTCGATCATCGACTCGTTGGAAAGCGTGGACCGCGCGCAATGGCAAGCCATCGCCGGCGACAACCCGACCTTGGCCTACCCGTTCCTGCACGCGCTGCACGAAACCCGTTGCGCGTCCACGCACACCGGCTGGACGCCGCGCTATCTGGTGCTGCACCGCGATGGCGTTCTGGTGGCGGCCATGCCGCTGTATCTGAAGGATCACAGCCGTGGCGAGTACGTGTTCGACCACGCGTGGGCCGACGCCTTCCACCGCAACGGCATTCCGTACTATCCGAAGCTGCTGTCGGCGGTGCCGTTCACGCCGGTGACGGGCAGCCGCCTGCTGGCCCGCACGCAGGAAGACCGCCAGTTGCTGGCGCGCGCCGCCTTGCAGGTGGCCAGACAGTTGGAAACATCGTCGCTGCACATCCTGTTCCCCGACGAGCAGGACCGGCAAGCGCTGGCGGTGGCCGGCTTCATGCTGCGCGAAGGCGTGCAGTTCCATTGGGAAAATCCGGGCTACGCGGATTTCGACGCCTTCCTGGCCAGCTTCAAGATGGAAAAGCGCAAGAAGATCCGCCAGGACCGCCGCCGCGTGCACGACGCCGGCGTCACCTTCGAGCATCTGGCCGGCAACGACATCACGCCGGATGTACTGCGGTTTTTCTACGGCTGCTACGTGTCGACCTATCAGGCGCACTTTTCCAAGCCCTACCTGACGTTGAAGTTCTTTGAACGTTTGATGAAAGAGGTGCCCGACAGCCTGATGATCGTGCTCGCCAAACGCGACGGACAACCGGTGGCGGTGGCGCTCAATCTGGTGGGCGGCAATATCATGTACGGCCGGTATTGGGGCACGCAGGAATTCGTGTCGGGCCTGCACTTCGAGACCTGCTACGTGCAATCGATTGAATACTGCATCAAGCACGGCATCGCGCGCTTCGAGGGCGGCGCGCAGGGCGAGCACAAGATGTCGCGCGGCCTGGTGCCAACGCCGACGTGGTCGGCGCACTGGATCGCCGACGAGCGCTTCGCCGACGCCATCGCCGATTTCCTGCGGCAGGAAACGGCGGCCATCAACGACTACATCGACGAGCTTGGTGAGCATGTGCCCTTCAAGCCCGCCGGCGCGTGATCCGCCGCGTTCACCGCGACGGATCGCGCTGGAGGATTACTCTTCCAGCAAACTGCGCAGCATCCACGCGGTTTTTTCGTGCGTGTCCAGGCGTGTGGCCAGCAGGTCGGCGGTCGGCTGGTCGTCGGCGTCCTCCACCAGCGGCAACAGCTTGCGCGCGGTGCGCGCGGTCGCTTCCTGCGCCGTCACCAGATGCTGCACCATCTCCAGCGCCTTCGGCACGCCTTCGACTTCCTTGATCGTCGCCAGCTTGACGAACTCGGAATACGTGCCCGGCGCCGGATAGCCCAGCGCGCGAATACGTTCGGCGATCAGGTCCAGCGCGGTCCACTGTTCGGTGTACTGCGTCATGAACATCTGGTGCAGGCTGTTGAACATCGGACCCTTGACGTTCCAATGGAAGTTGTGGGTCATCAGGTACAGGGTGTAGCTGTCGGCCAGCAGGCCGGACAGGCCGGCGGCGATGCTGGCACGGGTGTCTTCGGAAAGACCAATGTCGATCTTGACGGATTTTGCTTCCATGGATAACTCCTCTATAAGCTTGGAGCTTAATTGTAATCGCATCCAGCGCCACGCGTCGGCGCGCGCATGGCGCTGGCGTGCGCTCGCCAACGCTGGCCGAACTCAGTGCTGACCGGCCGGCGTCATGCGGCGGTCGCCGACACGCCGCTCGCCGCCCGTCTGCCAACGGGCCGCTGTCTCCCGGGCGCCGCCGTCCGTCGGCGTGCCGCCATCGCGCGCGGGGGCGTCCTCCTTCGCGATGACGCCATCCCGGATGACGACGCCATCGTTCGCGCCCGCAGGCACGTTCGCGTGGATGCCGCCGGCTTGGCTGGCGTCGGCGGCCTTAGGCGCCTTCTCATAGCTGCGGAACGCCAGCACCATGAACAGGATGCCGGCGACGATCGCGTACGTGCCGATCAGCCACACCAGCGCCAGCGCGCCGATGGTGGGCAAGACGATCAAGATGGTGCCGAAGATGATCGAGGCGATGCCGCTCGCCAGCAGCAGCCACACCCCCGCGCGCCCATGGCTGCGCAGGCGCACCGCCAGCACGATGTCGAGGATGCCGGTGATGAGCGCGTTGACGCCGATGATCAGCACCAACGCCAGCGCCGCCAGCCCTGGACGCATCACCGCCAGCACGCCGGCCACGATGCTGACAGCGCCGAGCACCAGCAGCAGCCACCAGTCCAGCGCGTGCGCGCCGGTCGCGTGGCGCCGGTTGCGGGCCGCCCCCACCAGATAGACGATGCCGGCCAGCAGCGCGTACGCGGCGAACAGCAAAACCAGACTCAGCACAGTCGGTCCCGGCAACAGCAACGCCAGTACGCCGAACATCAGTGCCAGCACGCCGCGCAATGCCAGCACCCACCAGGACCGCATCAACATCGGCTTGATGTCGCTTACAACAAGTGGATTGAACACCATGACTCCTCCGCAAAAAAACAGTACGTACAGCGTCAGAGTGGATGCGCACGCAAACGGTTCCGCGAAATACCTGCAATTGAGCGCCGAGTTAGAATCAACCACAACCAACTATCTTCTACCAGATGAAACCAGTTTGCTTCACAGCATTTTCAATCGCGCCTATACTCTATGCCCCGTTGAACGGTTTTATGAGGAATGTGGCACATACAGCATGAATGCAGATTTTATAAAACAACGGAATCGCTTCAAGACCGCCACGATGAAGCGGATCAACGTCAGTGACGAGTCGTACACGAACGTGACGAACTTGCTGGCCACCATCGCCCAGCCGTTCCACGTGCGCAAAGGCGAGTTCCTGCAGCATGCCGGCGTGCCGGCCACCCAGGTGCATTGGCTCGCCAGCGGCGTGGCGCGCGCCGGCTTCTTTAACCGCGACGGTGTCGAGATGACCTTGCGGTTTTTCCGCGAAGGCGAGTCGGCCACCACCTTGACCGATCTGATCACCGGCGAAGAAGGCCGTCCGGCGGTGCAGTTCCTGGTGGCCGAGACAACCATCCACGGCTTCACGCTGGACTGGGCGCAGTCGTGCGCGCTGCGGGCGCAGCATGAAGTGTTGCAGCATTACCACTTGCAGGCGGCGATGCACGGTTTGCAAAGCCTGGCCCAGCGCGCCTATTCCAGCGGCGAGACGTCGGCGCAGGAGCGGCTCGCCGCTTTCCGCGAAGAATATCCCGGCCTGGAGACGCGCATCTCGCAACGCGCGATCGCCTCGTACCTGGGCATCACGCCGCAATACATGTCGCGGCTGCGGCGCGAAGCTGAAGCGGCTGAAGCGGCCGAGTCCGCCGAAGGCGCGCTGCGCGCCTGAACGGACCCGGCCCCATAAAAAAAGCCCCATGCGCTTGCCACGACCGAGGTCGCCGCAAGCCACATGGGGCTTTTTAATGCCGGGCGGGAATTAAGCCGCCGGCGTTTCCTTGCCGTACGCGGCGACGCCGTTCAGGATTTCCTGCTTGGCTTCTTCCGGACCGTACCAGCCGTCGATCTTGACCCATTTGCCTTTTTCCAGATCTTTATAGTGCTCGAAGAAGTGCTGGATCTGGCGCAGGCGCAGTTCGTTCAAATCTTCCGGCTTCTGCCAGTGGCTGTAGATCGACAGTACCTTGTCGACCGGCACGGCCAGCACTTTGGCGTCTTCACCGGATTCGTCGGTCATTTTCAGCACGCCGATCGGACGGCAGCGCACGACCACGCCAGGGAACAGCGGGAACGGGGTGATAACCAGCACGTCGACCGGGTCGCCGTCGTCCGACAGCGTGTTCGGCACGTAACCGTAGTTGCACGGATAGTGCATCGCGGTGCCCATGAAACGGTCGACGAAGATCGCGCCCGATTCCTTGTCCACTTCATACTTGATCGGATCGGCGTTCATTGGAATTTCGATGATCACGTTGAAGTCGTTTGGCAAATCGCGGCCGGCAGGCACTTTATTCAAGCTCATGGGTTCCTCGTTATGTAAGGTGCTGACAAATATTTAACTGCGTAATTATAGCGAAGTCCAGACCGCTTGTGCGGCGCAGCACTACCGTGCGGAAATTTTTTAGCGTCGACCAACCCGGGTCCCTGACGCAAAAAACCCCGCAAGCGTAGAGCGTTTGCGGGGTTTTGGAACTATCGCGCGGGTCTGGACCGACGCCAGGCGGACATCAATGCGTCAGGTCGGCCTTGACGAAATATTTGCGCGCGTAGGTCAGCAGCTGGCCATCGTTCGGATGATCGACGGTTTCGACGCTGACGACCTTGTCGGCGGTCTCGGCGTGCTTCTTGTTCATATGGCGCATCAGGGCCAGTTTTTCCTGGCCTGGGCCGACGACCAGAATCTGCTTGGCTTCGGTCAGGGCGGCGATGACTTCATCCATGTAGGTGGTGTCTTCCTCGGCGCGGTTATTGCTCACCACGCCGTCCTTCTGGTGCTGCGAAGTGGTTTTGATGACTTCGGTTTCAGCATCGTCGCGGGTGAAATGGATAACGTGGGCTTCGGTCTGGTCGAGCCAGACGACTGCATGTTGAAACGACATGGAATTTTTCCTTGAGGTGGGCGGTGCTGCGGGGGCCGCCAGGTCGATTGGTTAAATCCCAGTTGCATGTCAATCGGCGGCCAGTGACATATCATGGGCTGTTATCGCGCCGCCATCTGTACGGAAGCGTACCCAGTCTTAACGGAAAAAGGCCGGTCCCTTGGAACCGGCCTCCCGCACGCTAATCCTCCCGCGTGAGAAACCTACAGGATCGTCGCCAGCGCGCACTGGCGATAGTGATTGGCGGCCTCCTCCGGCTGCTGCAGCGCCTCGTGCATCTGCGCCAGCTTCAGGTGCGATTCGCGCACCATGCGCGCATCGGTCGCGTCCGACAGCGCCTGCTCCAGATAGCGCTGCGCCTTGCCCCACAACTTCTGCTTCAGGCACAGCGAACCGAGCGTGAGCGCCAGTTCGGCGTCGGTCGGACGTGTGTGCAACCAGCGTTCGCACGCTTCGATTTGCACCAGCAGCGCCGCCGAGCCGGACGGCGCCGCCGCCTCGCGGTAGGCGCGGATCACGCGGTCGTCCCAGTC
The DNA here is from genome assembly GCA_036387635.1 of Duganella sp. Taxonomy (GTDB): domain Bacteria; phylum Pseudomonadota; class Gammaproteobacteria; order Burkholderiales; family Burkholderiaceae_D; genus Rugamonas. The sequence continues at coordinate 1,610 of DASVTJ010000308.1, read as the reverse complement.
GGCCGCTAGCGATTCCTCGGCCACCATGCGGGCCTGGTCGTGCAGCCCGCGCGCGTTGAAGGCGGTGGCGGCCAGGCAGGCGACATACGGCTTGATGCGGTCGCTCGTCGGCACGGTCGACCAAACCCGCTGCAACGATTCGGCGTCGTTGCTCTGGTCCGACAGCATATCGGCGTAGGCCATCTCGCGCAGCCGCGACGACAGCGCCGGATGCAGCGCGCGGTGCTTGTCGAGCGAGCGCACCAGGCGCAGCACTTCGGGCCAGTTCTTGGCCTGCTGCTGCGCCTTGAGCGACCATTGCAGCGCGTGGATGTGCCGCGTGCCGCTGGCGTTGAGCTCGCGCACGGCGTCGAGCGCCGCCTCCGGCTGGTGGTCGTCGACCAGCAATTCGGTCATCGTCATCAGGCGCGCGGTTTTCATGACGTTGTCGCCGTTGAGCTTGGCGAGCCACTGGTCGCGGCGCGCGCTCTGGCGCATGCGGTGCGCGGCGCGCGCGCCGATCAGCGCGGCCACGCCGGCGTTTTCCGGCAGTTCCGACGCGCGCACGGCGGCCTTCTCGGCGTGGCCGAAGCGGCCCTCGAACAAGGCCTTGAGCGCTTCGCGCAAGCCCTTGTTGCCGTCGCGCTCGCGCTTTTGCTGGCGGTAGGCGGCCACTTTGGCCGGCATCTTGAGCGTGGCGCGCAGCGCGCGGATGACCGCGTACAGGAACACGAACAGCGCCGCCGCCAGCACGCAGAAGAAGTTGAGCGACATGTCGATCCGGTGCGGCGGATAGAACAACACCACGTTGCCCGGGTTGAAACGCGCCGTCACGGCAATGCCGATGGCCGCAGCCATCAATGCGACTATCCAGAGAAATAAGCGCATGTTTAAGGCTTCGCTTTGTAGTTGCGCACGGCGTTCAGGCTGTCCGACAAGGTCGGCATCTCGATCGCGAGATTGCTGGTCTGCACCTGGCGCAGCAGCGCCTGCACGGTCTGGGTATTTTTGGCGCGCACGTCAAAGTACTTCACCAACGCTTCCTGGGCCGCGATCAGATCGGCGCGGAACGCCGTTTCGTTGCGCGACAACAGGGCCATGCGGGCGTTGAGCAGGCGCAGCTTCAGATTTTCGCGCAGGAAGTAGGCTTGCGACGGCGACAGCATCAGCGCGTCCGGCGTCTCGACGCTGCGCACGCGGATCAACTGGCGCACGTCGGTCCACATCTCGGTGCTCCAGCCGGTCCAGGTGTTTTGCAGCGCCAGCAGCCATGGATTGGGCTCGGCCGGCTCTTCCACCGGCAGCGGCTTGCCGTTCTTGTCCAGCACCGGCTTGGCCTTGGCGCGGGGTTTCTTTTCAGCCGGCGCCGGCAGGGTCGGGGTTTCGTCCGACAGCATCGGCAAGGCGTCGATCTGCGCGATGACGTTGTCGAGGCGCAGCGCCACGCCGACCGAGTCGACGCTCGGCAGCGCTTTGAGCTTCTCGATGTCCTTGGCGATGGCGCGGCGGATCGTGATGAATTGCGGCTTGTCCGAGCGCGACAGGCTGCGGTCGGCGTTTTGCAGCGCGATCAGCGCGCCGGAGACGTTGCCGGCCAGTTGCAGCTGCTGGCTGGCGGTCGACAGCACTTG
>DASVTJ010000307.1:0-4353 GCA_036387635.1 Duganella sp. | reverse complement strand
TCCTGGCTGACGACCATCAGGTAGGGGTCGGCCGGCAGCACGCTTGCGTGGCCGGCGCGAAGGTCGGCGTGCAGCACCGACAGGTCAATGCGTTCGACATCGGCCGAGCGGGCCGCCACGTCGAACACATAGGCGTGGCTTTGCTCGGGAGCGATCCACAAAACGCGGACGGTGCGCGGAGACGGATGCGTGTAGTGCAGCAGGTCGTTCCGCAGCAGCATCAGCGCCCTTTCGAAACGTTGAACGGGCGCCGGTCGACGCTGATGGCGCGCGGGCCGGCGTGATGGGCGTGATGGGACTGGCGCAACATTTGCGGTTTGATCGCGTCGATAAGGCTATTCCACAGCTTCCTGAATGATGTCATCTCAATGCTCCGATCTAAACGACTTGTCTCCAGGTTGAGGCGCCTCAACACGCGCGCCTTTTATAGGGTTTGTGCCTTTACTTACGCAATAACCGGGCCAGCCTGCGCTGACGGCGGCTTCTCCTATGAGAGCGATTCATGGGCGACGTGCGGCGGCTTGTCTTTGCGGTTAACCAAGCTTTGCAAGCTTTGTTTTGGTGCGACGCAATAGCGGTGCGCACCTTGTGCGTGCAACAACATGTGGCGGCGCCGCGCAGGCGCGCCAATGAAAACGGGGCCTTGCGGCCCCGTCGTGATGCAGTGGTGGCGGGTCGCCCCGCGCTTTTAGTATTTCTTGCCGACCGGTTTCTTCTTCGGTGGCGTGGCCTTTCCCGATTCCGGCGGCATGCGGTCGGCATGACTGATTTTCAGCTGCGCGCCGCCGACCCAGACCTTGCCCAGATGCTTGAACAGCTCGTCGGGCATGCCGTCAGGCAGCTCGACCATGCTGTAGCTGTCGAAGATCTCGATGCGGCCGATGTGCTTGGCTTCCAGTCCGGCTTCGTTGGCGATGGCGCCGACGATGTTGGACGGAGTGGCGGCGTTGTTGCTGCCCACCTCGATGCGGAAGGCGCTCATCGGCAGGGAGACCTTGCCAGGCTTTTCCTTTTTCTTCTTCGGTGCGGCGTCGTCGAGCTCGGCGGCGTCGACACGGGTGGCGCGCGCCAGCGGCGAACCGGCCGGCTTGTCGGCGGCCGGCGCCCTGGCCGGGGCCGGGGCGCCGGCCGAAGGCGACGATGGCGACGATGGCGCGGCCGACGGCGCGAACGCCTTGGCCGGCGCCGGACGGGCGGCCGCTGCCGGGGCGGCCGGTGCCGACGACGACGATGCGGAGGCCGACGGCGCGCCGTCGCCGCTGTCACGGCTGATGCGCAGCTGCTGGCCGGCGACCTTGATGCCGGCCAGGTGGTCGAGCACCTCGCCGGTCAGGCTGTCGGGCATATCGAGCACGCTGTAGTCGTCGTAGATCTCGATGCGGCCGATATGCTTGGAGTCGATGCCGCCTTCGTTGGCGATGGCGCCGACGATGTTGCCCGGCTTGACGCCGTGCTGGTAGCCCACTTCGATGCGGAACGTTTGCATGCCCGGATCGGCGGCGCGCACCACGCGCTCCTTTTTCGGGAATTTATCACTGCGGTCGGGACGCTCGGCGCGGTCGCCGCGCTCGAAACGTGGCTCGCGGTCGCCACGGTCGTTGCGGTCGCCGCGGTCGTTGCGGTCATGGCGCTCGAAGCCGACCTGGCGGCCCGGACGCTCGTCCCAGGTGGCGGCCGCCGTCTGCTGCTTTTTATCGAGCAGCAGCGGCACGTCGCCGCGCGCCATCTTGGCCAGCGCGGCGGCGATCTCGATCGCCGGGATGTTCTGTTCGCGCTCGAAGTCCTCGATCAGCGACTGGAACTGTTCCAGCTCGCCCTGGGCCAAGGTCTCGCTGATCTGCGACTTGAATTTGGCGATGCGCACGTCGTTGACGGCCTGGATGGTCGGCAGTTCGAGCATGCCGATCGGCTGGCGCGTGGCCCGCTCTATCGACTTGAGCAGGTTTTTCTCGCGCGGCGTGATGAACAGGATCGCCTCGCCGCTACGGCCGGCGCGGCCGGTGCGGCCGATGCGGTGGGTGTAGCTTTCCGGGTCGTGCGGCACGTCGTAGTTGACCACGTGGCTGATGCGCTCGACGTCCAGGCCGCGCGCGGCGACGTCGGTGGCGACCAGGATGTCGATCTTGCCGTCCTTGAGCTGCTGGATGGTGCGCTCGCGCTGCGCCTGCTGGATGTCGCCGTTGATGGCGGCGGCCGAGAAGCCGCGCGCCTGCAGCTTGCTGGCCAGTTCCTCGGTGCCGAGCTTGGTGCGCGAGAAGATGATCATGCCGTCGAAGTTTTCCGCTTCCAGGATGCGGGTCAGCGCGTCGAGCTTATGCATGCCCGACACCAGCCAGTAGCGCTGGCGGATGTTCTCGGCAGTGCCGGTCTTGGCGGCGACGGTGATTTCCTTCGGGCTGCGCAGATAGGTGTTGGCGATGCGGCGGATCGCCGACGGCATCGTCGCCGAGAACAGCGCGGTCTGGCGCGTGTCCGGGGTCTCCTGCAGGATGCGCTCGACGTCGTCGATAAAGCCCATGCGCAGCATCTCGTCGGCCTCGTCGAGCACCAGCGTTTTCAGTTTCGACAGGTCCAGCGAACCCTTGTCGAGGTGGTCGATCACGCGCCCCGGCGTGCCGACGACGACGTGCACGCCGCGGCGCAGCGCCGACAGCTGCGGGCCGTAGCTTTGGCCGCCGTAGATCGGCAGCACGTGGAAGCCGGGGATGTGGGCGGCGTAGGTCTGGAACGCCTCGGCCACCTGGATCGCCAGCTCGCGCGTCGGCGCCAGCACCAGCGCCTGCGGCGTGGTCTGCTTGATGTCGATGCGCGACAGGATCGGCAGCGCGAAGGCGGCGGTTTTGCCGGTGCCGGTCTGCGCCTGGCCCAGCACGTCCTGGTTCTCGAGCAGCAGCGGGATGGTCGCGGCCTGGATTGGCGACGGCGTTTCGTAGCCGACGTCCTTGAGGGCCTGGATCAGCGGCGCGCTCAGGTGAAGGTCGGTGAAAAGGGTAATCGGGGATGTTGGGGTGTCAGACATGGCGTCACTCACAAGTATGTTCGAATCGCCTAATTGCGAAAGAAATTTATGCATAGTTTACCCTGTCTGGCCGGTTCCAGCCTTTTTTTGCGTAAAATCGAGGTGGTTACGGCCGAATTAAGGGTGAATTAAGGCCCGGCCACGCCGATCGCGCCCGTCGCGGTTGCCCTCCAATCGTGCTCGGCCTATATTGACGGCTCCCCCGCTCTGGAGAATGCCATGCCGTCCAACCGTTTCACACCTCGTTCCGCGTTTGCCATCGTGGCCGCCGCCATGGGTGCCCTCGCCGCCGGCGCGCCGGCCGTCGCCGCCACCACCGCCACCACCTACGGCCCCCAACTGGAAGGCTTCGCCTATCCGCACAAGCTGCAGTACTACGCCTTCACGTCGCAAGGGCGCAGCCTGCAAATGGCGTACATGGACGTCGCCCCCACGGGCAAGGCCAACGGCAAGACGGCGGTCCTCCTGCACGGCAAGAACTTTTGCGGCGCTACCTGGGAAGACAGCATCAAGGCCCTGGGCGCGGCCGGCTACCGCGTGGTGGCGCCCGACCAGATCGGCTTTTGCGCCTCAAGCAAGCCGGAACACTATCAGTACACGTTCCAGCAGCTGGCCGCCAATACCGATGCGCTATTAAAGAGCATCGGCGTCAAACAGGCCGCCATCGTCGGCCATTCGACCGGCGGCATGCTGGCCACGCGCTATGCGCTGATGTACCCGGAGTCGGTCTCGCGGCTGGTGATGGTCAATCCGATCGGACTGGAAGACTGGAAGGCGCTGGGCGTGCCGGCGCGCAGCGTCGACCAGTGGTACGAGCGCGAATTGAAGATGACCGCCGACAGCGTGCGCGCCTATGAAAAATCGACTTATTACGTCGGCCGCTGGAAGCCGGAGTACGAGCGCTGGGTCGATATGCTGGCCGGGATGAACGCGGGGCCGGGCAAGAAGATCGTGGCGTGGAATTCGGCGCTGATCTACGACATGATCTACACGCAGCCGGTGGTCTATGAATTCCCGCTGCTGAAGGTGCCGACGTCGCTGATGATCGGCGACGCCGACACCACCGCCATCGGCAGCGACATCGCGCCGCCGGCCATCAAGGCCAAGATCGGCAAATATGAGGTGCTGGGCAAGCAAGTGATCAAGCAGATTCCGAACGGCCATCTGGTCGAATTCAAAGGCATGGGCCACGCGCCGCAGATGGAAGACCCGGCTGCGTTCCACCGCGCGCTGCTGGAGGAACTGGGCCGCTAAAAACACCGGAGGATGTGTGGGGCGGGTGTCCCATACATCTCATTGTGGTAAACCTTCGCTTTCGACTTCTCTTTTCTTCT
>DASVTJ010000306.1:0-2677 GCA_036387635.1 Duganella sp. | reverse complement strand
ATCGGCATGGCGGCGGCGGTGATGGCGGCCGGCTACTTCGGCTATTGGAGCCCGCAGTTCGAGGAGCAGGAAGCGGGCGCCCAGGCCGAGCTCAAGCTGCGTGACGAATACCGGTTCAAGGCCAACCAGGCGGTCAATCTGGACGCGCTGCGGGCGCAAAAGGTGCAAGTCGACCAGTACGTCGAGCGGTTGCAAAAACAATTGCCGAGCAAGGCCGAGATGGCCGCCCTGCTGACCGACATCAACCAGGCCGGTTCGGGACGCGGCTTGCAGTTCGAGCTGTTCAAGCCGGCGCAGGTGGTGGTCAAGGATTATTACGCCGAACTGCCGATCGACATCAAGGTGACCGGCAGCTATCACGACATCGGCGCCTTCGCCAGCGACATGGCCAATCTGCCGCGCATCGTTACACTCAACAACATGGCGCTGAGCACCGGCAAGGATGGCGTGTTGATGCTCGAGGCGGTGGCCAAGACGTTCCGCTATCTGGACCCGGAAGAGGTGCAGGCGCAGCGCAAGGCGGCCGCCGACAAGAAAAAGGCGGCGAAAAAATCATGAACGGCATGAATGGCATGTATGGCAATCGCGCGCGCCGGAAAGCACCGCCGCCGACCGCGATGACGATCAGGGCAACCGCCGCGGTGGCGCTGTTGCTGCTGTCCGGCTGCGGCGGCGACGACGCCCAGCAAGTGCGCGCGTGGATGCGGGAGGTCGACGCACAGAGCAGACAGGCGGTGCCCCCGCTGGCGGCGCCCAAGACGTTTATTCCGTTCGTCTATGCGCAGAAGGAGCAAATCGATCCGTTCAATCCGAACAAGCTGCTGGCCGAACTGGCCAGGCTGAATGCGCAGAGCGGCGGTGGCGGCCTGCGGCCGGACGTGAAACGCCGCAAGGAGCTGCTGGAGAGCTATCCGCTCGATACGGTCAAAATGGTCGGCACCATCGAAAAGAACGGCGTCATCCACGCGGTGTTGCAGATCGACCGCTCGGTGCACCAGGTCGTCAAGGGCCAGCACGTGGGGCAGAACGACGGTTTGATCACCGGCATCACCGAGGACGCGGTCAGCATCAAGGAAATCGTTCAGGATGCGACCGGCGACTGGGTCGAACGCATGTCGAAGTTGGAACTGCAGGACGGCAAGGAGAATATCAAATGAGCTCTCGACACATCGCCCGGCGCGTGCCGGCTGCGGCCTGCCGCTCGTTGGCGCTGGTGCTGGCGCTGACGCTGACCTCGGGGTGGGGCGCCGCGCAGGCGCAGGCCGGCGCGGATGCCGCCGCAGCTTTCAACGCCTCCAATGCCCCCAATGCTTCCAACGCCGCCAACGCCATCAACAATCTCAACGCCAACGCCAACGCCAACGCCATCGAGTCGATCACCGCCAACCAGCAGGGCGCCAACGTCATCGTCAAGATCGCGCTGAAAAACGCGCCGGACAAATTGCCGATCAGTTTTGCCATCACCAACCCGGCGCGCGTCGCGCTCGACTTCGGCGCCACCGTCAACAGCAGCGGCAAAACCACCCAGGAACTGAACATCGGCGACCTGCGCAGCGTCAACGTGGTGCAGGCGGGCGCGCGGTCGCGCCTGGTGTTCAACCTCAAGCGCAGCCTCAACTACGCCACCGCCATCGACGGCAAGGCCGTCATCCTGACCATCGACGGCTCCGGCGGACTGGCGACGGCGGTCGACGCCAGCGGCTTGCCGGTGCGCGCCCGAAGTGCGTCCGCCGCGTCCGCTGCGTCTGCGGCGCCTGCCGCCGGCACCGCCGCCGCCGCCGTCTCCGCCACCACCGCCACGGTGACCGGCACTGCCTTGAATACCATCGCGGCAAGCAGCGCTAGCGCCGCCGCGCCGGCACGTCAAATGTTGCGCGACCTGGACTTCCGTCGCGGCGCCAACGGCGAAGGCCGCGTCGTCGTCGATCTGCCCAACAACCAGGTCGGCGTCGACGTGCGGCAGACGCCGACCGGCGTGGTGGTCGACTTCCTCAAGACCGGCCTGCCCGAAACGCTGCGGCGCCGGCTCGACGTCGGCGACTTCGGCACGCCGGTGGCGCTGATCACCAGCGCGCCGCTCGGCGACAACACGCGCCTGACGATCGAGGCGCGCGGGCTGTGGGAGCAGACCGTCTACCAGAGCGACACCCAGCTGGTGATCGACGTCAAGCCGATCAAGGAGGATCCGAACAAGCCGACCCAGGGCACGCAGGGCTATCGCGGCGAGAAGCTGTCGTTCAACTTCCAGAACGTCGAAGTGCGGGCGGCGCTGCAGGCGATCGCCGACATCTCGGGCCTGAACATCATCACCAGCGACAGCGTCACCGGCAACCTGACCTTGCGGTTGAAGGAGGTGCCGTGGGACCAGGCGCTGGACGTGGTGCTGCAAGCCAAGGGCCTGGACATGCGCAAGAACGGCAACGTGCTGTGGATCGCGCCTAGGGAGGAATTGCTGACCAAGGAAAAGCTGGAGCTCGAGCAGCGCGCCCAGATCGCCGACCTCGAGCCGCTGAAGTCGGAGATCTTCCAGCTCAATTACCAGAAGGCCGAGGCCTTCAAGACCGTGTTCGGCATCGAGGGCGGCGACGCCAAGAACCGCATGCTGTCCAAGCGCGGCAGCGCCATCATCGAGCCGCGCACGAACCAATTGTTCGTCACCGACATCGCCTCCAAGATC
>DASVTJ010000305.1:0-6724 GCA_036387635.1 Duganella sp. | reverse complement strand
ATCGACTTCGCCCTCGATGCGCAGAGGAACGCCGGCATGACCCCGGTCGAGGCGATCCGCGAAGCGTGTATCTTGCGCTTCCGTCCGATCCTGATGACGACGCTGGCGGCGATGATGGGTGCGCTGCCGATCGCGCTCGGCGTCGGCGCCGGCGCCGAGCTGCGCCAGCCGCTGGGCCTGGTGGTGGTGGGCGGCTTGATCTTCTCGCAAGTAGTGACCCTGTACATCACGCCGGTCATTTATCTGTTCCTCGACAAGTACAGCGGCACCGGCCCGATGGGCGACGCCGAGCTGGCCGGCGAGGACGGCCAGGGCTACGCGGCGCAAACCGAAAGTGTGCACGCCGTACCACTGAAGGCGGTGAACATTGTCAAGCATTGAGCGGTAACAAATTGATTTAAAGATCGCTTATTTATCATAGGCAAGTTGGCTCTGGCGGGTTGGCTATGACGAGTTGGCTATGACGAAAGGCGATCGGAAAATGAAACGCTACAGTGTCACCATACTGGGCATGGGGCCGCGCGGCCTCAGTGTGCTGGAACGCATCGCCGCGCTGGCCGGCAGCCGGCAGCTATTGCTCGACATTAATTTGATCGAGCCGGGCGAATGCGGGCCGGGCGCGCACGCCGTGCGCCAGCCGCAGCATCTGTTGATCAACACCGTCGCCAGCCAGGTCACGATGTTTCCGGCCGCCGGCGCCGTGCAGCAGGCGCCGGTGTGCGCGACGCCTTCGCTGACGGCCTGGGCGCGCCAGAGCGGCTATCGCCGCGTCGGCGCCAGCTATCACCGCTTGCCCGGTGCCGGGGTCGCCATCACCGAATCCGATTACCTGCCGCGCAGCCTGTTGGGCGAATACCTGGCCTGGGCCTACCAGCAAGTGGCGGCAGCGTTGCCGGCCGGCGTCACGCTGACCCATCATCGGCTGCGCGCCTGCGACCTGTGGCAGCAGCAGGACGGGCGCACCGCCGTCGAACTCGAAGGCGGCTTCGTCGTCTACAGCGATTTCCTGTTCCTGACCACGGGCCACGGCCGCAACCGCCCGAGCGACCTCGACGCCTGGCTGGCCAAATTCGCGCAAGACCACGCGCGCTACAACAGCCGGCTGTCGTTCGTGCGCCAGGTCTATCCGCTCGACAATCTGGTCAGCATCGGACCGGAGGCGCGCGTGGCGATCCAGGGCCTGGGCCTTAGCGCGCACGACGTCATCGCCGAGCTGACGGTCGGGCGCGGCGGCGTTTTCGTGCGCCAGCCGGGCGGGCGGGGGGTAGCCTACCAGCCGTCCGGGCGCGAACCGAAATTGACGCTGTGCTCGCGCAACTGCTTGCCATACGCGGCGCGCGGCATCAACCAGAAGGGCTTGGACGGACGCCACCAGCCGCATTACTTCACGCCGGACGCCGTGGAGGCGCTGCGGCGCATGGCGCTGGCCTCGCGCGGCAGCCGCCAGCTCGATTTCGACCGCGACCTGCTGCCGCTGCTTAAACGCGAGATGGCGTGGGTCTACCGCAGCACGCTGGCGCGCACCGGCGCGTTGCCGGCCAAGGCGCGGTCCGCCGCAGGACACGCCGTCGATCACGCCGCCGGCCACGCCGATCACGCCGCCACCGATCACGCCGCCACCGTGGCCAGTGCCGCCTTGGTGCCGGACCCGCACACCTTCGTGCCGGACGCCGACGACGAGGCGCTGGTCGACTCGCTGCTGTTTCCGTTGCGCGAGCGCCAGTTCGCCGACCTCGACGAGTTCAGCGGCTTTTTCCGCAACTGGCTGCGCGCCGACTTGCAGGACGCCCGCGCCGGTAATGTTGACAGTCCGATCAAGGCCGCCACCGACGTGCTGCGCGACGTGCGCTCGACGTTGCAGGCGGCCATCGAGCACGGCGGCCTGACGCCGGCCTCGCACCGCAAGTTCCTCAACGTCTACCATCCGGCCATCAACCGCGTCGCGTTCGGGCCGCCGCTGCGCCGCAACGAGGAGCTGCTGGCGCTGCTCGACGCCGGCGTCATCGAGATCATCTCCGGCCCCAACAGCACCGTCGAGATCGACGAGAACGACGCCACCTATGTGCTGACCACGAAGTTCGGCAACGGCATCGAGCGCCGGCCCATCGACGTGCTGGTGATCGCCCGCCTGGACGCTTTTTTCCCGGAAACCGACGAATCCTTGCTGACCCGTAATATGTTAAAACGCGGCCTGATCCGGCCCTATTACAACGGCGTGTTCCACCCGGGCGGCATCGAGATCGACGACGCCAGCCAGCCGCTGACCACCGGCGGCGAGCCGTCGCGCAACATCTGGGCGCTCGGCTACCCGGTCGAAGGCTGCCATTACTACACCCACGCCTTGCCGAGGCCGATGATGCGCTCGCGCCAGGTGCTCGACGCCGACCGTTGCGTGACCGCGATGTTCGCGCAAATGGCCGATTACCCGCGCCGCAACGCCGGCCGCCGTTCGGCCTCCGCCACCGCTTCCGCCACCGTGCCGGCCGCCAGTGAGGTGCCGCACGTCACTTTGTAGAGTCCTGGATACATACGGTAACACCCGTCAAGACGTGAAAATTGTAAAGTGGATACTTGGGATGCGCGCACCGTTTTGTACGACGCGGTATGATGGTCCTGAACAGATGTTTCCAAACCAACGGGACTCTGGCACTATGGCCGCATTTTCATGACTTCGTTCCACAGGGCTTGGCATCTTGCATCACGACTCCCACATACTTTCCGCCACGACCGGATACTGCGAAACCTGCGGCCAGCCCTTGCCGGAGGCGCGGGAGGCGTCCGCCACGTATGGTCAGAAGTCCAACACCAACCGCATAGGCATCGGCATCTCGATCGGCCTGCACTTGCTGGCCGTGCTGTACTACTTCATCGTGCCGTCGCCGGAAAAGACCAAGACCGCGACGCCGCCGAAGGGCGTGGAGATGGTCTACATCAATCCGCTGCCGATCACGCCGACCAAGCCGCAGCCCAAGCCGACGCCCAAGCCGAAGAAAACCCCGGAGAAGACCGAGGTGGCCAAGGCCAGCAAACCGCCGCCGCCGCGCAAGCAGAGCGTGGCGCGCGATACTCCGGCCGCCGTCAAGCCGAAGCTGGAAACCTATGTGCCGCCGGTGCAGGCGAAGATGACGCCGCCGCCCGAGGCCGATATGTCGGAGATGATCGCCAAGCGCCGCGCCGAGCGCGAATCGAACAATCCGCAGCCGGCCGCGCCGGCGCCGGAGGAGAGCGCCAACGACCGCGCGCTGCGCATCGCCAAGGCCAACATCGCCGGCGCGCAGGGCCGTTCGAGCGGCGCCGACAAGGACGACACCGGCGGCGTGTTCTCGGTCGACAAGCGCTCGAACAGCGCCGACGTTAAATTCCGTGGCTGGAACACCAATTTCAAGCGCAACTGGCTGCAACAGATCCACGTCGAGCAGGGCGGCGAGCGCGATATCGAAACGGCGGTGGTCAAGGAAATGATCAAGATCATCCGCAAGGAAAAGCCCGGCGACTTCGAATGGGAATCGCGCCGCCTGGGAAAGACCGTGCACCTGAGCGCGCGCAAGGAAGACGAGAAGGAGTTGGCCGCCTTCCTGCTGAAAGAGATGTTCCCGGAATACCGGCCGTAGGCGTGTAGACGAGGCGGAACAAGCGCGCCGCTGGCAACGGCCCGGCGCGCCAATGCGCCGCCCGTCGCGTGAATCTGCCGCCCGTCGCAAAATCCTGATAAGTTCGCAACTTTACCTTATAGTAAAGTTGCTGCGGAATATGCCGCCCTTATCAGGAGAACCCGTCCCATGCTATCGATCAAACAGCTGAGCAAGACCTACGCCAACGGCGTCAAAGCAATCAACAACGTCAGCCTGGACATCCCGAACGGCATGTTCGGCCTGCTCGGCCCGAACGGCGCCGGCAAGTCCTCGCTGATGCGCACCATCGCCACCTTGCAAGATCCCGATAGCGGCAGCATCGATTTCGACGGCCTCGACGTGCTGACCCAGCCCGAGGCGCTGCGCCGCCAGCTCGGCTACCTGCCGCAGGACTTCGGCGTCTACCCGAAAGTGAATGCCGAAACGCTGCTCAACCACTTTGCCGTCCTCAAGGGCCTGACCGCGCGCGGCGAGCGCAAGGAGGCAGTGGAGGCGCTGCTGCAGCAGACCAACCTGTGGGAAGCGCGCAAACGCAACCTCGGCACCTATTCGGGCGGCATGCGCCAGCGTTTCGGCATCGCCCAGGCGCTGCTCGGTTCGCCCCGGCTGGTCATCGTCGACGAGCCGACCGCCGGCCTCGACCCGGACGAGCGCAACCGCTTCCTCAACCTGCTGGCCAAGATCGGCGAGCAGGTGGTGGTGATCCTGTCGACCCATATCGTCGACGACGTCACCGACCTGTGCCCGCGCATGGCGATGATCGTCAAGGGCGAGGTGCTGATCCAGGGCGAGCCGCAGGCGGCCATCGATACGCTTAAAAGCAAGGTCTGGCGCCGCAGCGTCAGCGCCGAGGCGCTGCCGGAATACCAGCAGCGCTTCAACGTGCTGCACACGCGCCTGGTCGGCGGCAAGCCGCAGATCAACGTGTTTTCCGACGCCCAGCCCGACGACGGCTTCATCGCCGTCGAGCCGGACCTGGAGGACGTCTACTTCCTGCACGTGCGCGCCGCCGCCCGCGCCGCCGCGCCGGCCGCCCAGCCCGCGCCCGCCGCCGCGCCGGTCGCGTCCGCCGATTCTCCGGTCACCTTCTAAGGAGCCGCCATGTTGCTTGAATTTTTCAGATTCGATTTGCGCTATCAGTTGCGCCAACCGCTGTTGTGGGTGTGCGGCCTGATCCTCGGACTGATGGCGTTCGGCGCCACCACCAGCGACGCCATCCAGGTCGGTGGCGCGATCGGCAACGTGCACCGCAACGCGCCGACGGTCGTGGCGCAGATCATGGGCACGTTCACGGTGATCTCGATGTTCATCGTCACCATCTTCATCGCCGGCGCCGTGCTGCGCGACAGCGAGGTCGGCATCTCCGACATGCTGTTCGCCACGCCGATGCGCAAGTACCACTATCTGCTCGGCCGCTTCAGCGCCGGGCTGGTGGCCTGCCTGGCGATCTTCGTGCTGATTGCCGTCGGCATGCTGCTCGGCCCGGCCATGCCGTGGGTCGACGCCGCCCGCGTGGGTCCGGTGCCGCTGTCGGCGTATTTGTGGAGCTTCGCCTTTTTCGTCATTCCCAACCTGATCTTCATCGGCGCGCTGCTGATGCTGCTGGCGGCCACCACCCGCTCGATGATGCTGGTCTATGTCGGCGTGCTGGGCTTTTTCGTATTGTGGGCCGTCGCCGGCGCCTTTACGCGCGATATCAATAACGAATGGATCGCGGTGCTGGTCGATCCGTTCGGCGTGCGCGCCTTCGGCCGCGCCACCCGCTACTTCTCGGCTGCCGAGGCCAACGCCGGCTTGCCGCCGTTCACCGGCTATCTGCTGGCCAATCGCGTGCTGTGGCTGGGCGTGGCCGCGCTGTGTTTCATCGCCACCCTGGTGCTGTTCAAGCCGCAGCGCGCCGGCACCGGACGCCGCCTGTTCGGCAAGGCCAAAGCGGTCGCCGTCGGCGCGCCGCCGCCAGCAGCCGTGGCGCTGCCGCGCATCGCGCCGCGCTTTGGCGCCGCCACCGGCTGGATTCAATGGTGGCACATCCTCGCCTTCGACGCCAAGGCCGTCTTTAAAAGTGTGCCGTTCCTGGTCATGCTGCTATTTGGCGTCATGAACTTCATCGGCGCGGCCAGCCAGTCCGGCAACTTCTTCGGCACCACTGTTTATCCGGTCACGTACCTGATGCTGCAAACGCTGAGCGGCACGTTCAACTTCATGCTGATCATCGTGCTGACCTTCTACGCCGGCGAATTGATCTTCAAGGAACGCCAGGTCAAGATCGCCGACGTCAGCGACGCCATGCCGGTGCCGGACTGGGCGCCGCTGGCGGCCAAGTGCGTGGCGCTGGTTGGCGTGATCTTCGGCTTCCTGCTGACCGGCGCGGTGGCGGCCGCTTGCTTCCAGTTGTTCAAGGGTGGCGCGCCGATCGAGGCCGGGCTGTATCTGAAAGGCGTGCTGCTGGAGTCGGCGTTCTTCGTGCTGATGGGCTTGTTCGCGCTGGCGCTGCAAGTGCTCACCAATAACAAGTTCATCGGCTACCTGCTGGTGATCCTGCTGATGGTGTCGCAGATCGTGCTGGGCGTGATGCACTTCGACCACAACCTCTACAACTTCGGCAAGCTGCCGGGCCTGCGCTATTCGGACATGAACGGCTACGGCCACTTCCTCAAGGGCTGGGCGTGGTACGGCCTGTACTGGAGCCTGTTCACGGTGTCGGCGCTGATTCTGGCGCAGGCGTTCTGGGTGCGCGGCCTGGCGCGGCAATGGCGCGCCCGTGTGCGTCTGGCCGGCACGCGCTTGAGGGGCGGCGCCGGCGTGGCGTTGGCGTTGAGCGTAACCGGCTTCGTCGCCAGCGGCGCCTGGATCTTCTACAACACCAACTTGCTCAATGACTACGTACCGTCCGATGTGGCAATGGACCGTCAGGCCGACTACGAGAAACACTACCGCAAGTACAAGGATCTGCCGCAGCCGCGCATCACCGATGTGCGCGCCGACGTCGACATTTATCCGGCCGAGCGCCGGGTGGCGATCCGTGGCCACTATCTGCTGGAAAACAAGACCGGCGCGCCGCTGTCGGAACTGCGGCTGCAATTCAATCCCGA
>DASVTJ010000304.1:0-1880 GCA_036387635.1 Duganella sp. | reverse complement strand
CCTCGGCGGCGACGAATTCGTCGTACTGCTCACCAGCGCCGGGCGGCCGGAGGCGGACATGGTCATTCAAAAGTTTGGCGCCGCGCTGCACGCCTGCAATACGCAGGCCAAGCGCGGCTACGATTTGGCCTTCTCATGCGGTATGGTCCAGTTCGAGCCGGACAAGCACCGCGCCATCGAAACGCTGTTGGCCGAGGGCGACGCGCAGATGTACGCGATCAAGGCGGCCAAGAAATAGCGCTGCGCTGAACGGCTTGTTGCCCAGCCGTTCAGCGCACGGGCGCGCGCGTCCGCCAACTTAAAATATACCCTTGATGACCTTCATCACCCGCCCGACCATGGTAGGTGTTTGTGGGTTTAGCCACACCAATGACGTCTCAAGTACGCCGAGCTGCTCGCTCACGATCCTGAGCGCGGTATAGAGGCCGCCACAAGTGTCGACCAAGCCGGCGGCGTGCGCCTGCCGGCCGGAGAGCATGCGCCCGTCAGCTAGCGCCGCGATGGTTTGCTGACCCACTTTACGGGTTTGCGCCACCCATTCAAAAAATTGCTCACCGATGTCGCCGACGGTCTCCATCATCATTTTTTCGCTCGCCTCGCTGGGCGCGGCAAGCGGATGCAACGCGCCCTTGCCGACACCCGAACGGGCGGTCTGGAAGGATATCCCGAGCTTTTCCGCCAAGGGCCAGACATTGATGTGGCCAATGATGGCGCCGGCGTTGCCCAGCGTGGCCGCCGGAGTGGCAATGACGCACTCGCACGACAGAGAAACATAAAATGCGGCCGACAGCGCGGTGTCGGTGACCAGGCTGACCGTGAACAGGTCCAGCTCCGAGCGCAAGGTATCGATCCCTTCACAGATCGCCTGGGCCGCGCCGAGCGAACCGCCATTCGAACAAATGCGCACAATCACACCGCCGATGTGCCGCTTGCGCCATTCGGTGTTTCGCAAGCACAGCAAAATTCCGAGCGCCTGCGCCTCGTTGATTTCTCCGGTCACGTCTAGCACGGCGATTGCCGGACGCGCTTGTTTAAACAGCCGCATTATCCTCCTCCATCAGCTGGCCCAGCAGCGACGCGGCGGTGTTCCATTTAGGCGGGACCGAGATCCATGCCGCCCACTCGCGAGGTCGCGCCAGGATCACACGCGACAGCGACAGATCGATGGCGTTGCACATGTTCAAAATGCCGTCCGTGTCGCCACGATGCCGGGGCGGCATGATCGCATCCGAAAACCGGGTGACGAACTTGCCCTGCTCATAAAAAGTAAAGAACGGGATGACGGGCGCCCCGGTGAGCGCGGCAATCGCACTGATACCGGTGGGCTGGCAGGACGGCTGGTTGAGGAATTTGGTGATCGCGAACGAGGCATTGTTAGGCGGGAAAAAATCAATCAGACAGGCGACCAGGCAGCCCCGTTTCAAGGCCGCTGTCATTTCGATGCCGGCGCGCAGCGTGCCCGATTCGATGATCTTAAATTCCTTACCCATGACCGAGCTGATTTTTTGCTTGAACAGTTGCGCCGCCTCCCCTTGCACTGCCCGTTCCGGCTGGACTACCACCAGCTCCATTTCCCGCATTTCCTGCGGCAGACCAGTGGTGAGCGCGTAATAGAAGCAAGAGAAGTTGGAGCTGACTAGGATCGCTCCAAGTCCGGCCTTGTGGTGGAGAACAAGTTGCTCGACGTCACCGAATTCCGTGCGCCGCGTGACCCGCTTGCGAATTTCGGCGGCGGGCCGGTGCAGGAAGAACGCGAAGTCCGAGATATAGCGGCCAAAGGCGATGGCGCCGGACACCCCGATCACATGCTTGCGCCATCCCGTTGCTCCGGTCGCCTTGGCGATGCTTGGCGCGATGGTCGAGCGCAGTTGTTGCGTATT
>DASVTJ010000303.1:0-2535 GCA_036387635.1 Duganella sp. | reverse complement strand
GGGGCGGCCAACGTGACGCCGACGGCGCCAGCGGCTGTGGCGTTCCAAAAGATCGATACCGTGGTCGGCACCGGCAAGGAAGCGGTAGCCGGCGCGACGGCCGTGGTCAACTACACGGGCTGGCTGTATGAGCCGAGCGCTCCGCAGCAGCACGGCGCCCAGTTCGACTCGTCGATCGGACGCTCGCCCTTCAGCTTCCCGCTCGGCGGCGGCCAGGTCATCAAGGGCTGGGACGACGGCGTGCAGGGCATGAAGGTCGGCGGAAAACGCACGCTGATCATTCCTGCCAGCCTGGGCTACGGCGACAACGCCACCGGTCCGATTCCGGCGAACTCGACCCTGATCTTCGACGTCGAGTTGCTGGAAGTTCGCTAAGCTAGCGGGGCCGATCGACATGGCGGCCTGCCTGAAATGTCTCAACGACCGGGGCGGCGTCCATTGTGCTGACATCATTCAGCTGCGGCCCTGCCGCCCTTTAGTTTGAAGCCCGCCTCCCGCTCATTGAGCACGGTTCTCGTCCATCCTTGGCGGAGGTAGAATTCCTCCGCCCTGGTCGCCACCGATGTGGTCAGTTCCACGCTGCCGTTTCCCTGTCCAAAAAGCCAGTCCACAGCCAGTGCTAGCAAGCGCTTCGCTATTCCTTTGCGTTCGTGTTGCGGCGATACAAACAGCGCCCAAATCGACGAGTTACCCTTGCAGGCGTAGCAAAAACCGACGACACTGCCGTCGATTTCCGCTACCCAGCCACGGCCCAGCAGATCCAGATAGTCGTGGTACATTTGCCAAGTTATCCGGCCCGGGTCGGACAGCGCGTTCTCTTTGACGCTCAAACGAATTGCCGACATCGCGGTAATGTCATCGGTCGTGGCCTGTCGAAAATTCATCGTGTTATTTCCCTGCGTCACGTTCACGGCCAGACCTATGGCTTTTTCAGCGCTTGCCGCCTATTCGGGAAGCGTCCACATCGATTCCAGTAGCGCATCGCCACCCGGCACGCGGCCGAGATACCGGCCTTTTTCGTGCCGTCTGCACCGGCCGACGCCTTCGGCGCAGGCGATACGGCCGTCGTACAGCGTCAGCGTGACCTTGCAGAGGAACGGGTCGCCAACAAAGATCCCTGCAATGCCCGATAGCGGCGGAGCGGTGTTGAAACTGAGGTCGACTTTGGCGTCGGCAAGCTCCTCGAACCGCACTCCTTTCTTGATCGCGGCGCGTCGCAGGAACGCGCCATAATTGCGGGCGACCTGCTCCGCGATTCTGGTCGATGGCATTGCGGTGTGGTCGAGCAGGTTCAGTTGCACCCGCAGGTCGGCAGGGGCTTCGAGATACAGCAAGCCGAGCGCCCATTGTCCGCTCACATCGTTATTGCGATGGGTAAAAGAACCGGCCAGCCCGCCGGCGATGTGCCTTAATTTTTTCAGGCTAACCATGGCAGGGCGCTTCCCGCGCCGGCAACCAGCGCGGTTTGGTGTCGGTGTGCAGTTCCTGCTCCACCAAGCCGTCGTATGCCGGTTCCATGGTGCCCAGGGTGAGGGCGATGCGGTCGGGGGTTTGCGTGCTGCGCCAGAACAGCGTCGAGCCGCATACGCTGCAAAAGCCGCGCCGGCCGTCCTCGGACGAGGCGTATTCGGTCACCAGCTCGGCGCCGCGTTCGAACATGAACCCGGCCTTGCCGACATTGGCGTAGCTGCCGGCGCCGGCGCCGTGCTGCTTCTGGCACATGGTGCAATAGCAGTGGCTGGCATATTCCGCCGGTCCTTGCGCCCGGTACGCCACGGCGCCGCACAAGCACTTGCCGTGCAATGAGGATGTGTCCGCTCCCATGCCAGCCTCCCGCAGATCGATGATCGATCACTGTAACCGATTTGATAACGCCTGTCAGCTCGCCACCGCGAACGGTCCGCTGTGCACCGTCGACAGGATCGACTCGATGGCCGGGTGCCTGATCTTGCGGGCGTTGGAGATGGCATAGAAATGCTCGCGCAACTCGGGTGCGTCGCCGACCAGCACGGCGCCGAATTGCTCTTCGATGTCGTGCGCCAACGCCGACGTCGCGAAGAACAAGCCCATGCCGTTGCGGCCGAAGGTGTTGAGCATCGCGTTGTCCTCGAACTCGCCAACGATCTCCGGCCGCACCTCGTGCTGCACCAGCCAGGTATCGATGCGTCCGCGCAGCGCGTTATTGCGCGTCGGCACCAGCAGCGGCGCGTGGTTCAGGCTGGCCGGGAAGTTGGGGCGGTATTTTTCCGCCAGCCGCGGCACGCCGAACAGCTTCATGTCGCTTTCACCCAGCAGGTGGCTGAACACCTTCAGGCTGCCGCCGGCGCGCACCGTGCGGTCGGTCAGCACCAAGTCGAGCTTGCCCAGCGCCAAGTCGGCCAGCAAGTCTTCGAACTCGGCCTCCATGCACACCAGCCGCACCTGCTTGTCGAGCTCCTGCGTCGCTTGCAGCAGGCGGAACGCGATCAGCTTGGGCAGCGAGTCGGAGATGCCGACCGTCAAGCGCATCTTGCCGGCCTCGGCCTCGTCGAGCGC
>DASVTJ010000302.1:0-2580 GCA_036387635.1 Duganella sp. | reverse complement strand
TTTACCTTGTTCCAGAAGCCGGCATCGGAATAGTGCGATGCGTACTCGGTTTTGCCCATTTTTCTCTCCTTGGACCGCGCGTTGAAAAGCGGATTGGCAGCCAGTGTAGCCTGCGCGGGCAAAAATATCAAAACGCTACGGAACATGCTGGCGGTCTCGGCGCCTAACGTGTGGCGCTCGCCCACGCTCGCCGTGGCGTTACCTGAGGGCGGGGTAGGTGAAGCCGACGAAGTGGACGGCGTTGAGGGCGATGTGCAGCATGATCGGCGCCTCGATGCGCTTGGTCAGGTGGTAGCAGTACGCGTACCCGACACCGGCGACTGTCGCCAGCAGCGCGTACGGCAGGCCACCGGCCAGGTGGACGGCGCCGAACAGCAGCGCCGAAACGGCCACCGCGAACCACTTGCCGCAAGGCCAGCGCGCCAGCGATTCGGCTAGACGTTGCTGGAGGAAGCCCCGGAAGAACGCTTCCTCCGCCACGACGGTGAAAAACAGGTTGACCGCGATGAATTGCATCGTCAGTTGCGTCAGCTTGAAATCCGGCCGCACCGCGCCGCTCGCCATCGCGAGGCCAAGCACGGCCACCAGCGTGACCAGCAGCACCGGCAAGGTCCGCTTCAGCACAGCGCCGAACTCGCCCCATGCGCGGGTCCGGCCACCGTCGCACAGCAAGGCCAGCACAATCAAGCCGACCGCGCCCTTGTCGAAGTTGGCGTATTGCGTGAAGGGTAGGGCGCCGTCGGACAGCACGACGGCCTTGATAACGATCGGATTATTGAAGCCGGGCAGCTTGTGCGTCGCTAACGCCACGGCCAGCAGCGCCGTGACGACGCCGAAGACCACACGCACCGCTTGCTGCGGCGCGCGCGCGGTCAGCCAGGCCGCGCCGCCGGTCGCGGCCAGCGCCGCGATGGCCGGCGCGCGCAGCACGTCGGCCGCCAGTCCCACCACGCAGGCGCCCAAGAACAACGCCAGCCATGGCGGCACGGCGGTCCGTCTGATTGCTACCGGCCTGGCCCAGACGGCGCAGATCGCGGCAGCCAGCAGGATGAAGCTTGCGAGTGAGATGTCGGACATTATCGAATGGAGTGAAGGGCGATCATTCGATCATATCAGCCAGCAACCGGCTCAGAACTTATAGCTGAAGCCGGTCATCACCATCGGCGTCGTCTTGCGCCGGGTCAGCGGACTGTCGGCGGCGTCGCCGGTCAGGTGCGTGAAGCCGGCGGCGGTGTAGGTCGACCAGTTTTTGTCGATCACGTGATCCCAGCTGGCGGCGGCGCTGACGCTTTCAAACCCGGCCTTGGCGCGGTAGGCCTTGTAGCCCGAGCGCAGGCTTTGCGCGTCGCTCACGCCGAAGTAGGTTTGCGCATGCTTGTTGTCACCGTACACGGCCGACGCGCCAAGGCCGACCTGGTCGTTGGTGCCGCTGTAGAGCGGCACCGAGCCGCCGACGGTATAGGTGGAGCCGTTCTCGCGCTTGCCGATGGCTTGCGTGGTGCCGATGCTCAGGCCTACCTTGCCGAGCCGGTAGCTGGCCGTCAGCACGCCTTGCAGGCCGCCGTCGATGTCGCCCATGCCGCGCAACGCGTCGGAACCGGCGGCGAAGGTACGTTTGCGTTCGTCGCGCGCCCCGCCGTATGCCAGCGCGCCGCTCAGGTTGACCGCGCCGACATTGGTCTGGTAGCCGAGGCCGCGCCTCGTGCTGAGGAAGAAGCCGTTGGCGAAGCTGCGTTCGAGGAACGGCACCGGCACCACGCGGCTGTCGTCGCTGCCGGCGTACTCGGGCACGTAGGCCGCGCCGAGGCCGATCATCAGGCTGTCTCCGGCCGGCGCTTCGGCGGCGCCGCTGTTGCCGCCGAACGCGCAGGCGAGGGTGATGAGGGCGAGCTTGAGTTGGAAGGCGTGGCGCATGGTGATTGTCCTGTCGATGAGGGTCGGGTTCCGCCGGTGCGGGGATGCCCGGCTTGGAACGGGCTGAAGTGTGGCAACATTTCCAGTTCGCCGCTATCGGCGTGGCTGAAGTATCATTTGCTGAATTCTTTGGTATCGCCTGGCGATGCCCCGCCTTCAGGAGCCGCACATGTCTTTGACCCTTTACTACCATCCGCTGGCGTCGTTTTGCCACAAGGTGCTGATCGCGCTGTACGAAAACGGCACCGCGTTCGACAAGCGCATAATCAACCTGGGTGAGGAGACCGACCGCGCCGAGCTGCAGGCGATGTGGCCGCCGTGCAAATTCCCGGTGATCCACGACCACGAGCGAGTGCGCGACGTGCCGGAAACCTCGGTCATCATCGAGTATCTGGACCGCTATTTTCCGGGCACGCAGCCGATGATCCCGGCCGACTGGGATGCGGCGCTCGACGTGCGGCTGTGGGATCGCTTTTTCGACAATTATGTGCAGGAGCCGATGCAGACCATCGTCAACGGCCACCTGACCGGCTTGCAATGCGACCAGACCAAGGAGCGCACCAAGCTCAAGACCGCCTACAAGATGATCGAAAAGCGCATGGCGACGCGGGTCTGGATGTGCGGCGACACCTTCAGCATGGCCGATTGCGCGGCGGCGCCGGCGCT
>DASVTJ010000301.1:0-1771 GCA_036387635.1 Duganella sp. | reverse complement strand
AACACGCGCGGAATGTTCTCGACCAGGCCGCCGCCGGTGATGTGCACCATGCCCTTGACTTCCATCGACGCCATCAGCGCCAACAGCGGCTTGACGTAGATGCGGGTCGGCTGCATCAGCACGTCCGACAGCTTCCTGCCGTGGAAGTCGCCTTCCAGGTCCGGCTTGGCCACTTCGATGATCTTGCGCACCAGCGAATATCCGTTCGAGTGCACGCCCGACGAGGCCAGGCCCAGAATCACGTCGCCCGGGGCGATCTTGGTGCCGTCGATGATTTTCGATTTTTCCACCGCGCCGACCGCGAAACCGGCCAGGTCGTACTCGCCGGCCGGGTACATGCTTGGCATTTCGGCCGTCTCGCCACCGATCAGCGCGCAACCGGCCTGCTCGCAACCCTGGGCGATGCCCTTGATGACGTCGGTGGCGATGGCCACGTCGAGCTTGCCGCAAGCAAAGTAATCGAGGAAGAACAGCGGCTCGGCGCCCTGCACCAGGATGTCGTTAACGCTCATGGCGACCAGGTCGATGCCGACCGTGTCGTGGCGATTCAGCTCGAATGCCAGCTTGAGCTTGGTGCCGACGCCGTCGGTGCCCGACACCAGCACCGGCTCCTTGTACTTCTTGCTGATCTCGAACATGGCGCCGAATCCGCCCAGCCCGCCCATGACGCCTTCGCGCATGGTGCGCTTGGCGAAAGGCTTGATTGCTTCGACTAAAGCGTCGCCGGCGTCGATATCGACGCCGGCGTCACGGTAGGACAGGGAAACATTTGAAGTTTGGCTCATGGTGTATTTCGCGGCGGAGGCGGTAAAATAGAAGGCGGAGACCGTTTGGTGACAAAATCGCACGTTTTCAGCGCTTTTCTGCACAAAACCGCGCAAATAAGCCTGCGCGAACCCGGTCAATCCGCTATTTTATCAAAATGCCCCGTCCAACTGCCGTTTTTAACCATCTAAATCTCATTCCATGCCATTTCCCTTCGCGCTAGAGCACAAGCACACGGCATTCTGGCTGGCGGCACGGGCATTCCTTTCCCTTGACGATCTGGCATTTGCGCAGCCACGACCTGCGGCGCAGCTTCTATAATGCGTGACGTATTTAAAAAAATCGTCAAGAAAAGCGTTATGCAAACGATTAAACCAAGGCGAACGCCATGAAACAACTGGTGCTCGATTTAGGCGCGGACCAGGCGCACAGCCTCGCATCGTTCGAGGTGGGACAGAACGCCGAGGCGGCCGCGCTGATGGCGCAATTCGCCGACCGCAGCTCGCGCGAGCACTTCGCCTACCTGTGGGGCCTGGGCGGCGTCGGCAAGACCCACCTGCTCAAGGCGCTCGCCAGCGCCGGCGGCGATGACGCCCAGCGGCGCGCGCGCTACATCTCGCCGTTCTCGATCGAGTCCGAGTTCCAGTATTCGCCGGAGGTCGACCTGTACCTGCTCGACGACTGCGAAAAGCTGTCGCCGGTGGCGCAGATCGACGCCTTCGCGCTGTTTAACGAGATCCGCGCCAACAACGCCTACATGGTCTGCAGCGGCGCCGTCGCCCCGGCCGTGCTGCCGGTGCGCGAGGACCTGCGCACGCGCATGGGCTGGGGCCTGATCTACCAGGTGCACGGCCTGACCGACGACGAAAAGGTGGCCGCGCTGAGCGCCGCCGCCACCGCCCGCGGCTTGACGCTGTCGCCGGGCGTGATACCCTACTTGCTGTCCCATTTTCAGCGCGACATGCGATCGTTATCGACGATGCTCGACTCGCTGGACCAGTATTCC
>DASVTJ010000300.1:0-6400 GCA_036387635.1 Duganella sp. | reverse complement strand
ACCATCCGCGCCACGGCCAGCAACGCCGGCTACCTCGATATCAAGATGCAGCCCGAGCGCAAGAACAACATCAAGGTGCTGATGCTGTTCGACGTCGGCGGCACGATGGACGACCACATCGAGCGCACCGAGGAGCTGTTTTCGGCGTCGAAGACGGAGTTTAAAAATATGGAGTTCTTCTACTTCCATAACTGCGTCTACGACTATATGTGGAAGAACAACCGGCGCCGCCACGCCGAGCGCTTCCCGACCTGGGACATCCTGCGCAAGTACCCGGCCGACACCAAGCTGATATTCGTCGGCGACGCCACGATGAGCCCCTACGAGGTGCTGCAGCCGGGCGGATCGGTCGAGTACAACAACGCGGAAGCGGGCAGCGCGTGGCTGGCGCGCTTCACCAGCGCGTTCCCGAAGTTCGTCTGGCTCAATCCCGAGCCGGAAGGCCTGTGGCAGTACCGGCAGTCGGTCGGCATCATTCGCCAGCTGATGAACAACCGCATGTTCCCGCTGACGATGGATGGCCTCGAGCGCGCGATGCGCACCCTCAGCAAATAACCTTGGGGGTCAGGGCAGCTGCAGGCGGTAGCCGACCGCCGTTTCGGTCAGTAGATAGCGCGGCTGCGTCGGATCGGCCTCCAGCTTGTGGCGCAGATGTCCCATGTAGATGCGTAGGTAGTGGCCGTTCTCGCCTTGCGACGGCCCCCACACGGCGCGCAGCAGCTGCGGATTGCTCATCACTCGCCCGGCGTTGCCGACCAGGACCGCCAGCAGACGGTATTCGGTCGGCGTCAGGTGCACGTTCTCGCCGGCGCGCGTGACGCGGCGGTTCTTCAGGTCCACCGCGACGTCGCCGAAGACGATCACGCCATCGTTGTCGGCCGCCGGCTGGCGCTGGCGCCGCAACGTGGCGCGCACCCGCGCCAGCAGTTCGCCCACGCCGAACGGCTTGGTCAAATAATCGTCGGCGCCGGCGTCGAGCGCGCGGATCTTGTCGGCCTCGTTGACCCGCGCCGACAGCACGATCACCGGCACCGTCGACCATTTGCGCACGTCGGCGACGAAGTCGATGCCGTCGCCGTCGGGCAGGCCCAGATCGAGCACGATCAGATCGGGCTTGCGGGTGCCGGCGTCGATCAGGCCGCGCTGCAACGTGGCCGCTTCGTGCACCTGCCAGCCCTCCTCCTCCAGCGCGGCGCGCACGAAGCGGCGGATTTGCGGCTCGTCCTCGACCAGCAGCGCGACCGGCGCGCTATTCACATCGTTCATGTCAGTTCATTCAGGTGAAGTTTCGTGGTCCGGGAGCTCCGGCAGCTCGGGCATCGGCGGCGGTGTGCCGAGCGGCAGCGCGATCGTGAAGCCGGCCCCGCCCAGCGGCGACGGCGAAGCGGCGATGCGCCCGCCGTGCGCCTCGACGATGGCGCGGCAGATCGCCAGTCCCAGGCCGACGCCCGGCTTGGCCGATTCGCGTTCGCCGCGCGTGAATTTTTCAAAGATCGCTTCCTCGCGCCCGGCCGGCAAGCCCGGACCGTCATCATAGACCATGACGTCGATCCAGGCGCCGCGCAGCGCCGCGGCGATGACGATGCGCGAGCCGGCGGGCGTGTACTTGGCGGCGTTTTCCACCAGGTTGCACAGCACCCGCTCGATCAGCACGGCGTCGTAGCGCAGCAGCGGCAGCGCCGGCGGCAGGCGCGTTTGCACGACGTGGCCCTTGAGCTGCGAGCCGCTGGCGCGCAGCGCGCTGCCGACCACCTCCTCGATCGGTTGCCATTGCAGGTTGAAGGTGACGTCGCCGCTCTGGATGCGCGCCATGTCGAGCAGGTTCGACACCAGGGCGCTCATGCGCAGCGCCTCGTCGTGCAGCGCGGCCGCGACGTCCAGCTGCGGCGGTGACAGCGCCGGCTTCGAACGGGCCAGCGATTCGGACAGCCCGACCAGCGACGTCAGCGGCGTGCGCAGGTCGTGCGACAAGGCCGCCAGCAGCGAGTTGCGCAGCCGTTCGGATTCCATGTTGACCAGCGCGTTCTGCGCCACGTCGATGTAGTGCACGCGTTCGAGCGCGATGGCGGCCAGCGCGGCGAAGGTGTCGAGCTGCTGCCGCTGCTCGGGAATCAATATCCAGCGCGCGTGCGCCGGCTCGATCGCCAGCACGCCGCGCGTGCGCATCGGCGCTTGCAGCGGCAGATAGAAGATGCGGCTGGCAGGCAGCGTGCCGGTGCCAAGGCCGGCGCTTTCGGCGTGGTCGAACGACCATTGGGCGATTCCGATGTCGAGCGCGGCCCGGTGTCCGATGTAGGCGGCGTCGATCGCCTGCCTGTCGGCGCCGGGGGGCGGCATGAGCAGGCGGCCGGCGTCGTCCGGCACCATCAAAGTGGCGCGGGCGCGGAAGGCGCGCTGGATCGCCGCCTGCGTGGTGTCGAAAATCTGCTCGGTGCGCAGCGCGCCGGACAGCTCGCGCGCGAACTCGTACAGCGCGCGCGAGCGTTTTTCGCGCTGCGACGCGATGCGCGCCTCGAAGCGCAGGCCGGCCGTCAGGTGGCCGGTGATCAGGCCCACCGCCAGCATGACGACAAAGGTGATCACGTACTGGAAATCGGTGACGGCGAAGGTGAAGCGCGGCGGCACGAAGAAGAAATCGAAGCACGCGACGCCGACGCAGGTGCCCAGCACCGACGGGCCGCGCCCGAAACGCACAGCCACCAGCACCACCACCAGCAAAAACAGCATGGCGATGTTGGTCAGGTCCAGCCACTGCGCCAACGGCGTCGCCGCCAGCGCGGTGGCCACGCTGGCCGCCGCCGCGAACACGTAACCGGCGGCGCGACTGCGCAGCCACGGCACTGGCCCCCCTGCCGCGCCGTCTACGCCGGTCATGCTGGTCATGCCGATAGCGTCGGCATCGCCGGGCATGTCGCCGATATCGCCGATGTCGCCGCGTCGGCCGGCGCCAATGCCCATGCCATCCCAGCCCGCACTGCCCGGCGCGGCCGTCTCCGGTCCCTTGCTGGGGCGGCCGATCTCGATCAGGTCGAGGTCTGGTGCGTACAGCGCCAGGCGCTTGATGTGCGGCGCGCGCCACGGCCAGGTCGGGTGCGCGCGGCCGACGACGATCTTCGACAGGTTGTGGCCGCGCGCGTACTCCACCGCCGCCAGCGCGATGTCGCGCCCGGAGAGGACGGCGGTGCTCGCGCCCAGGCTTTCGGCCAGTTTGAGCGATTGCAGGATTTGTTCGCGCCGCGCAGCCGGCAGCCGGTGCAGCGACGGCGTCTCGACGTAGATCGCGTGCCATTCGGTGCCGAGCTGCCCGGCCAGGCGCGCCGTGCTGCGCACCGTGTGCTCGTTGCCGGCGCGCGGGCCGACGCAGGCCAGCAGCGCGGCGCCGGTCTTCCAGATCTCGCCGATCGACTGCTCGACGCGGTAGGCGCGCACGTCGTCCTCGACGCGGTCGGCGGTGCGGCGCAGCGCCAGCTCGCGCAGCGCGATCAGGTTCCCCTTGCGGAAGAAGTTCTTGGACGCCCGCTCGGCCTGCGGCGCCTGATAGACCTTGCCGCTTTTGAGGCGCGCCAATAGCTCGTCGGCCGGAATATCGATCATCACCACCTCGTCGGCCTCGTCGAACACGGTGTCGGGCACCGTCTCGCCGACGCGGATGCCGGTGATGCCGCCGACGACGTCGTTGAGGCTTTCAAGGTGCTGGACGTTGACGGTGGTGAGTACGTCGATGCCGGCGTCGAGCAGCTCGTCGATGTCCTGCCAACGCTTCGGGTGGCGCGAGCCGGGCGCGTTCGAGTGCGCCAGTTCGTCCATCAGGATCAGCGGCGGGCGGCGCGCCAGCGCGGCGTCGAGGTCGAATTCGGCCAAGGTCTTGCCGCGATAGTCGATGCGCTTGAGCGGCAGCACGTCCAGGCCCGCCAGCATGGCGGCCGTCTCGCCGCGCCCGTGGGTCTCGACCACGCCGACCAGCACCGCCAGGCCGTCGGCCTGCGCTTTGCGGGCGGCCGCCAGCATCGCGTAGGTCTTGCCGACGCCGGCCGAGGCGCCGAAGTAGATGCGCAGCTTGCCGCGCGCGGCCTTGCGCTCCTGCGCCTGCACCTGCGCCAGCAGCGCGTCGGGGTCGGGGCGTTGGCTCTCGTTGGGGAACATGGACATGCGGCAATTCTACAGCTTGTCGGCGCCCGCAGGCCCACCTTGCGCCGAGTCCAGCGCCAGATTCAGCGCCAGCACGTTGACCCTCGGCTCGCCGAAGAAACCGAACATCTGGGCGATCTCGTGGCGCTCGATCAGCGCCAGCACCTCCTTGGCCTTCAACCCGCGCGCGGCGGCGACGCGGCCTGCCTGATAGCGGGTGGCGGCCACGCTGATCTCGGGATCGAGGCCGCTGGCCGACGCCGTGACCAGGTCGACCGGGATCGCCAGCGTGTTGGACGGGTCGGCGGCCTTGAGCGCGTCGATCCTGCCCCGGACGGCGTCGAGCAGCGCCGGGTGGTTGGGACCCTGGTTGGCGCCGCCGGAGCCGGCGCCGTTGTTGGGCATCGGCCCGGTGGCCGACGGCCGGCCCCAGAAATACTTCGGCGACGAGAACGACTGGCCGATCAGCGACGAACCGACCGCCTTGCCGCCGGCTTGCACGATGCTGCCGGCGGCGTTGGCGGAAAACGCGGCGGCGCCGATGCCGGTGACGGCCAGCGGATAGGCCACGCCGCAGACCAGGGTCAGGGCGCCGAAGATGACGACGGCGGGACGGATTGCGGAAAATGACATGGTGATCTCCTTATACCAGGTGGAAGGCCGACAGCAGCAGGTCGATGGCCTTGATGCCGACGAATGGCAGCACGATGCCGCCGACGCCGTACAGCAGCAGGTTGCGGCGCAACAGGGCGACGGCGCCGATGGCGCGGTAACGCACGCCCTTGAGCGCGAGCGGAATGAGCGCGACGATGATCAGGGCGTTGAAGATCACCGCCGACATGATGGCGGACGACGGGCTGGCCAGGTGCATGATGTCGAGCGCTTTTAATTGCGGATAGGTGCCCACGAACGCCGCCGGGATGATGGCGAAGTACTTGGCGATGTCGTTCGAGATCGAGAACGTCGTCAACGAGCCGCGCGTCATGAGCATCTGCTTGCCGATTTCGACGATCTCGAGCAGCTTGGTCGGATTCGAGTCCAGATCGACCATGTTGCCGGCCTCCTTGGCCGCCTGGGTGCCGGAGTTCATCGCCACGGCGACGTCGGCCTGCGCCAGCGCCGGCGCGTCGTTGGTGCCGTCGCCGGTCATCGCCACCAGCCGGCCCTCGGACTGGTAGCTGCGGATCAGCTTCAGTTTGTCCTCGGGCGTGGCCTCGGCCAGGAAGTCGTCCACGCCCGCTTCGGCGGCGATGGCGGCGGCCGTCAGCTTGTTGTCGCCGGTGATCATCACCGTCTTGATACCCATGCGGCGCAATTCTCCGAAGCGCTCCTTGATGCCGCCCTTGACGATGTCCTTCAGTTCGACCACGCCCATGACGGCGCCGCCGTCGACCACCACCAGCGGCGTGCTGCCGCGGCGCGAGACGTCGTCGACCGCGCGCGCCACCTCGGCCGGATACGGCTGGCCCAGCGCCTCGACGTATTGACGCAGCGTGTCGGCGGCGCCCTTGCGGATCTGGCGCGCGCCGATGTCGATGCCGCTCATGCGCGTTTGCGCGGTGAACGGCACGAACACCGCATTCAGCGTCGCCATCTCGCGCTCGCGGATGTTGAACTTTTGCTTGGCCAGCACCACGATGCTGCGCCCTTCGGGCGTCTCGTCGGCCAGCGAGGCCAGTTGCGCGACGTCGGCCAGCTGCGCCTCGGTCACGCCGGGTGCGGCGAAGAAGGCCGAGGCTTGGCGGTTACCGAGCGTGATGGTGCCGGTTTTATCGAGCAGCAGCACGTCGACGTCGCCGGCCGCCTCCACCGCGCGGCCCGACGTGGCGATGACGTTGGCCTGCATCATGCGGCTCATGCCGGCCACGCCGATGGCCGACAGCAGGCCGCCGATGGTGGTCGGGATCAGGCACACCAGCAGCGCGATCAGCACCGTGATGGTGACCGGGGTGCTGGCCACGCCATTGGCGTTGGCCGCCGCCACCGAGTACAGCGAAAAAGGCAGCAATGTAACCGTCACGATCAGGAACACGATGGTCAGCGCCACCAGCAGGATTGTCAGCGCGATCTCGTTGGGGGTCTTCTGGCGCTTGGCGCCCTCCACCATCAAGATCATGCGGTCGAGGAAGGTCTCGCCGGGATTGGCGGTGACCTTGACCACCAGCCAGTCCGACAGCACGCGGGTGCCGCCGGTGACGGACGAAAAGTCGCCGCCGGACTCGCGGATCACCGGCGCCGATTCGCCGGTGATGGCGCTTTCGTCGACCGAGGC
>DASVTJ010000299.1:0-1517 GCA_036387635.1 Duganella sp. | reverse complement strand
CCCGGAGCTGGCGCAAATCGCCAACGGCATGGAAAAACTGAGCTGGAAGGTGCCGATGATCGGCAGCTGGACGCTCTCGATGGGGAACTTCATCGACAACGCCGGCAAGAACGGCAACGGCACCCGCATGCCGCAGACCTTTATCCAGGAACCGACTACGCCGAAGCGCAAAGCCTTCATCGACGCCTATATCAAGGCCTACAACCCACCGGGCGGGCGCATGCCGTCGCCGGTATCGGCCGCGCAAGGCTACGACTCGATCTATCTGCTGGCCGCCGCCATCAAGCAGGCCAATTCCACCGAAGGGCCGAAGATCAAGGCCGCGCTGGAAAACCTCAACGAAAAAATCGACGGCGTCGTCACATCGTACAGCAAGCCGTTCAGCAAGGATAACCACGAGGCGATCACCGCCGATATCACCGTTTTCGGTGAAGTCAAGGACGGCAAAGTCGTGCAGGTCAAGTAAGGCCGCGCCGCTTGGGCATCGGCCAGTCTTGAGCTTCAAGGCTGGCCTTTTTTGTTTTCCTGTTTGTGTTCTTGTTTGTGTTCCTCACTGTGGCGGGCATCATGGAAATCCTATTACAACTGACGTTCAGCGGCATCGCGCTGGGCATGATCTACGCGGTCATCGCGTTCGGCTACCAACTCACGTTCGCCACCTCCGGAACGCTCAACTTCGGCCAGGGCGAATCGCTGATGCTCGGCGCGCTGGTCGGCCTTAGCCTGGTCGGCACCATCCACGGTGGGCCTTATATGAACTACCTGCTGATGATCCCCCTGGTGATCATCTTCGGCGCGCTGCAAGGCATGTTCGTCGAGTGGATCGGCGTGCGGCCGGCGATCAAGATCAAGTCGGAGTTCGGCTGGATCATGTCGACCATCGCACTGGCCATCATCTTCAAAAACGTCGCCGAGAACATCTGGGGCAAGGACGATCTGACGTTTCCGTCGCCGCTCAGCACCACGCCGTTCCAGGTGTTCGGCGCCAACGTGCAGCCGATGCAGGTGGCGGTGATCGGTGGCGCGCTCGCCATCATGGCGGCCGTCGAAATCTTCAACCGCAAATCGATCTATGGCAAAGCGGTCGTCGCCACCGCCAACGACCGCGACGCGGCCGGGCTAATGGGCATCAACACCCGCATGGTGATCACGTTCTCGTACGCGCTGTCGTCGGCCACCGCCGCTTTCGCCGGCGTGCTGGTGGCGCCGCTGACGCTGACCGGCGCCACCATGGGCACGTCGCTGGGGCTGAAGGCCTTCGCCGTGGCGATCATCGGCGGCTTGACGTCGGGCGTTGGCGCCATCGTCGGCGGCCTGCTGCTGGGGATCACCGAAACCACCGCCGGTTATTACATCTCGACCGGCTACAAGGACGTGCCGGGATTGCTGCTGCTGTTACTGGTGTTGGCGATCAAGCCGTCCGGCCTGTTCGGCAAAGCCGCCATCAAAAAGGTCTGACCCATGAACAAGACGATCGTCGCGGCAAGCGTGGTGGGTCTGGCGGTGCTGGCGCTGTA
>DASVTJ010000298.1:0-6474 GCA_036387635.1 Duganella sp. | reverse complement strand
CAGCTCTATTGCCACCCTGTCGATCTTGGCGTTCAGCTCTAACGCCACCCTGTCGATCTTATCGTTCAGCTCTAACGCCACCCTGTCGATCTTATCGTTCAGCTCGATAAATACCCTATCAATCTTTGCATTAGTCTCGGTAAATCGGCCGTTCACATTTTCTTCGAATGTATCCAGCCGTCCGTCCATACCGGAGCGGACCGCATCAACTTTCGCGTCAATATAGTCTTTGTCGGAATTGGCGTTCATGCGTCTATGTTCGACCCGGCACATCGCTATGTCAACGCCCGCGCGGACATTATCAGTGCGGCGTTTGCGCCAGCATAAGACGTTACGCAGTCACGCCTTGCGACGCGACAAATACGCATAGTTTTGGCCACGCACATTGCATGCGCGGCTGAGGCCGAATATCGGCAAGCGATAGTCGCCAGGCGGCCGACTGGGCCAGTGCCGCCACGCGCGACGCGACGGTACCACTCAGTCGTTCACGTGCTCAAGCGAGCACGTGGCCAGCTTTACTTAAGCGCCGAGTTTCTCGAAAATCTTGTTCAGCTTTTCGTCCAGCGTGGCGGCCGTGAACGGCTTGACCACATAACCATTGGCGCCGGCCTGGGCGGCGGCAATGATGTTTTCCTTCTTCGCTTCGGCGGTCACCATCAGCACCGGCAGCTTGGCCAGCGCCGGGTCGGCACGAATGTTTTGCAACATCGTCAGACCGTCCATGTTCGGCATGTTCCAGTCCGACACGACGAAGTCGAACGATTCGGCGCGCAGTTTCGCCAGCGCCATCACGCCGTCTTCTGCCTCGTCGACATTGGCATAACCCAGTTCTTTTAACAGATTCCGGACGATGCGGCGCATCGTCGAAAAATCGTCAACAACTAAAAATTTCATCTTCGGATCAGCCATGAATTACTCCGTTGTTTCTCTACGCGGTTGTGAATAATGCCTACAATTTCCAGCAAGTTGTAGGATAGCATTTTCGTTGCTCTAAGGCGAACAAAGTAGCAGTAAAACGTCACCCGTGACACATTTAGCCGGGGTTCGTCGCAATTCGTAACGCATCAACGCATCAAACCCGCAATGCGCGCATGCCGTGGGCGGCCAAGTGGCCCAGCACCATGCCCGGCAGCGCCTGCAACGCGCCGACCTCGTGCGCGGCGCCGACGGCGATCGCTTCGCGCGGCATGCCGAACACCACGCAACTGGCCTCGTCCTGGGCAAAATTATGCGCCCCGGCGGTGCGCATCTCCAGCATGCCGGCCGCGCCGTCCTTGCCCATGCCGGTCAGGATCACGCCGACGGCGTTCTTGCCCGCCGCCTGCGCCGCCGAGCGGAACAGCACGTCGACCGACGGCCGGTGGCGGTTGACCGGATCGGCCTGGTCGATACGGGTCATGTAGTTGGCGCCGCTGCGGGTCAGGTACAGGTGCGAGTGGCCCGGCGCGATATAGGCGTGGCCCGGCAGCACCCGCTCGTTGCCGGCCGCCTCCTGCACCGAGATCTTGCACAGCGTGTCGAGCCGCTTGGCGAACGAGCGCGTGAACCCTTCCGGCATGTGCTGCGCGATCAGGATGCCGGGACAATCCGACGGCATCTGCATCAGGAACTCGCGGATGGCCTCGGTGCCGCCGGTGGAGGCGCCGATGATGATCAGTTTTTCCGACGACGTCAAAGGGTTGCGCAGCTGCGGCAGCGGGCTGTTGCCAAGCTGGCCGTCGGCGCCGGGCGCAGGCAGCACGCGCGCGCGCACGCGGGCCTTGGAGGCGGCGCGGATCTTGTCGGTGATGAGTTCGGTGTACTCGCGCATGCCGGCCTGGATCGAAATCTTCGGTTTGGTGACGAAATCGACGGCGCCCAGTTCCAGCGCGCGCATCGTGATTTCCGAGCCCCGCTCGGTCAGCGAGGATACCATCACCACCGGCATCGGGCGCAAACGCATCAATTTTTCCAGGAAATCGAGCCCGTCCATCTTCGGCATCTCGACGTCCAAGGTCAACACGTCGGGATTGGTCTGCTTGATCAAGTCGCGCGCGACCAGCGGATCGGGCGCCACGCCCACCACTTCCATGTCGGGCTGGCTGTTGATGATCTCGCTCATGACACTGCGAATCAGCGCGGAGTCATCGACAATGAGGACTTTGATCTTCATAAAACGCTACTTTCCGGGCCTGGCCCCTGACTTGCATAACCTACTACGTTACCGGATGACATCATTACTCAACTCTACTCTCTTCGGGCGCCGCGCGCGACCTCCAAGGCCGGCGCGATCGACTAAACACGTCGGTCAGAACAAATCGATCTCGCCGCCGACCGGCGCCTTCTTCAGGCGGCTGGCGTATTCGATCTCGCGCTTGGCCAGCGTGTCGTTATGGGTCTGCATCAATTTTTTCACCAGCACCTTGCCCGTGCGCGGGAAAAAGTACACCTTGCGCGGGTGGATATCGTTCAAGTCCTCGGCCACCACGCGGATTTTCTCGGTCTTGAGAAAGCTCAGCACGAAGGCGGCGTTGCGCTCGCCGACGTTGATCGCCGTGAAGCCCTTGAGCACGGCACCGCCGCCGAACACCTTCGCTTCCAGGTTTTCGCGCTTGGCGCCGGCCTTGAGCAGGTCGTTGATCAAGATCTCCATCGCGTAGGTGCCGTAGCGGGCCGAGGCCGAGACCGGGCTGCCGTCGCCGCCGCCGTCGGGCAGCATGAAGTGGTTCATGCCGCCCAGGCCGGTGACGCGGTCGCGGATGCAAGCGGACACGCACGAGCCGAGCACGGTCACGATCAGCATGTCCTTATTGGTGAAGTAATACTCGCCGGGCAAAATCTTGGCGGCTTCGCAGTCGAACGTGCGATCGAAATACACGTTCGTGGCAAATTGTTCAAGGTCCATGTGCTATCTCAAGTGCGTGGCGTCGTTTTTTGCGCGGCGCCCCGGTGTTGGTCGTCGAGCTCGTACACCGTCTTGCCGCGCAGTTTGAGCGACTCCGACACGTAGAGAAAATTCTCCGAATGGCCCGCGAACAGCAAGGCGTCCGGCTTCATCAGCGGGACAAAGCGCGACAGGATCTTGCGCTGGGTCGGCTTGTCGAAATAAATCATCACGTTGCGGCAAAAGATGACGTCGAACTGGCCGTTGATGGGCCAGCTGTCGCCCAGCAGGTTGAGCGGCTTGAACGTGATCATGTTGCGCAATTCCGGGCGCACGCGCGCCATGCCCTCGCGGTCGCCCTTGCCCTTGAGGAAAAAGCGGCGCGAGCGTTCCGGCGACATCTTGTCGAGCCGGTCCATCGTGTAGACGCCGCTTTCGGCGTGCGCCAGCACATTGGTGTCGATGTCGGTGGCGACGATCTGGCAGTTCGGCGTGAGCGTGTTGAACGCCTCGCACACCGTCATGGCGATCGAATAGGGCTCCTCGCCGGTGGAGGCGGCCGAGCACCAGATGGTGAGCGGCTCGCGCTTGTTCTTCACATGCTCGGCCAGCAGCGGAAAGTGGTGCGCCTCGCGGAAGAACGACGTCAGGTTGGTCGTCAGCGCGTTGGTGAACGACTCCCACTCCTCGCCCAGGCGGCCCGCCTCGAGGTCGTCCAGATACTTGCCGAACGAGGCGATGCCGGTGGCGCGCAGGCGCCGCGCCAGACGGCTGTAGACCATCTCCTGCTTGCTGTCGGCCAGCGAGATGCCGGCCCGTTTGTAGATAAGGCCGCGAACACGTTCGAAATCCTTGGCGTTGAAGTCGAACTCTTTGACGGTGTCTTTAGTATGCGGCATGGGGTGTTCCTTGGTTTACTGCTTGAAATGGCGGCTTAAAACTCTTCCCACTCGTCGCCACTGGTCTGCGTCGACGCGGCCAGTTTCTTCGGCGCCGCCTTCGGCGCGGCCGGCGCCTTGTGCGCGCCGGCGGCCACCTGCTTGACGGCCACCTGCTTGACGGCCGCGCGCTGTGACGGCGCCGACGAGCGGGCCGCCGGGGTTGCCGCAGTTGCCGACAACGCGCGGCGCGTGCCCACATCGTGCGACAGTTTGAACACGCTGACCGCCTGCGCCAGCAACTCGGCCTGCTCCTGCATGCTCTCGGCGGCGGCGGCCGACTGCTCCACCAGCGCCGCGTTTTGCTGCGTCATCTCGTCCATCTGTGTGATGGCCTGGTTGACTTCCTCGATGCCGTTGCTCTGTTCCTGGGTGGCGGCGGTGATCTCGCCCATGATGTCGGCCACCTGGCGGATCGACGTCATGATCAGGTCCATCGTTTGCCCGGCCTCGTCCACCAGGCGGCTGCCGGCATCGACCTTGTCGACCGAGTCGCCGATCAAGCCCTTGATTTCCTTGGCCGCGCCGGCCGAGCGCTGCGCCAGGTTGCGCACTTCCGAAGCCACCACCGCGAAGCCGCGTCCCTGCTCGCCGGCGCGCGCCGCCTCCACCGCCGCGTTCAGCGCCAGGATGTTGGTCTGGAAGGCGATGCCGTCGATGACGCCGATGATGTCGACGATCTTGCTGGAGCTGGCCTTGATCGACCCCATCGTTTCGACCACCTGCGACACCACGCTGCCGCCCTTTTCCGCCACCGACGATGCCGTCACAGCGAGTTGGTTGGCCTGGCGCGCGTTGTCGGCGTTTTGCTTGACGGTCGATGTCAGTTCCTCCATCGACGACGCGGTCTGCTCCAGCGAGCTCGCTTGCGACTCGGTGCGCGACGACAGGTCGGCGTTGCCGGCGGCGATTTCGTGCGACGCCGTGGTAATCAGTTCGGTGCCGCTGCGCACCTCGCCCACCGTCTTGGCCAAGCTCTCGTTCATGTCCTTGAGCGCTTGCAGCAACTCGCTGGTTTCATCCTTGCCTTCGACGCGCACGTCCGAGGTCAGCTCGCCGGCGGCCACTTTCTTGGCCACCTGCACCGCGCCCGACAGCGGCACGACGATGGAACGGGTGATCACCACCGCGCACACCGCGCCCAGCGCCACGGCCACGGCGCCCAGGGCGAACAGCGCGAACATCAGCGAACTGTCGCCGCTGACCGAACCGTCCAGCACCTGCTTGGCGTTGGTCTGCTGCATGTCGACCAGCTTGTTGATCTGGAC
The DNA here is from genome assembly GCA_036387635.1 of Duganella sp. Lineage (GTDB taxonomy): Bacteria > Pseudomonadota > Gammaproteobacteria > Burkholderiales > Burkholderiaceae_D > Rugamonas. The sequence goes on along the minus strand of DASVTJ010000298.1, from coordinate 1,405 downwards.
CAGCGTCTGCTGGTTGAGCGGATCGATGCGGCCGGAGATGACCTTGGCCGCGCCTTCGCTGTTAAACGCCAGCACCTGGCCGATCGCCTCCTTGAAGGCGCTGTCGGTGTCGGCGTCGAGTTTGGAGATATCGGCCAGCACCTTCTTCTCGTCGTCGCTCAGGCCGAGCGTCTTGAGATCGGCGAGCGCCTTTTCGTAGCGGATGCGCTGGTCCTTGACCTTCTGTTCTTCCTTCTGCATCAGGCTCACGTCCGACTGCAGTCCGATATTGCGCATGGCGATACCGGTTTCCAGCATCGAGCTTTTCATCGCGCCGGCCTGCAGGTTCTTGGCCGTGCTCAGTTCGAGGCCCGTGGTCAGTTTGCCCTTGTTGCTGAAGTTGAGGTAGTTGGTCAGCAAGACCATCGCCACCAATATCAGCAAAATGCCGCCGAAGCCGATGCGCAGCCGCGTCCCGATCGTAAAATCGCGTAAATTCATGTTGTTTCTCCCCGTACTCTTTGTGTGTACTCTGTGCGTACTTCGTCCGTATATTGCCGATGGCCTGTACAGTTTTTCGGCACGCCCTCTATGGGGAGCTTCCGCGGGCGACTGCGACCGCTTTGGGGCAAGTTTTAGGCCGCCAGTTGTTCCATCAAACCCATTTCGGCGCTCGACATCAGCTTGTCGATGTTCACCAGGATCAGCATGCGCTCATCGATGGTGCCCAGGCCGATCATGTAATCGGAGCTGAAGGCGGTGCCCATTTCCGGCGCCGGCTTGACCTGCTCCGGCGTCAAGGTGGTGACGTCGGAGACCGAGTCGACCACCATGCCGACGATGCGGCCGTTGATGTTCAAGATGATGACGACGGTGAACTGGTCGTACACCGGCTCGCCCAGGTTGAACTTGATGCGCATGTCCACCACCGGGATGATGATGCCGCGCAGGTTAATCACGCCCTTGATGAAGTCCGGCGCGTTGGCGATGCGGGTGACCACTTCGTAACCGCGGATCTCCTGCACCTTGAGGATGTCGATGCCGTATTCCTCCGAGCCCAGCGTGAATGCCAGGTATTCGTGGCCGGCGATCTCGTTCGCCCCGGTGGTTAGTACGTCTGCCATGATGGTTCCTATCTACGTTGCGTTGGTTCAGGAGAAAATTTGTTCGTCGGACAGCTGGCGCGACGAGCGGATCAATGCGGCGACATCTAGAATCAGCGACACGCCGCCGTCGCCTAAAATCGTGGCCCCGGAAATGCCGGCCACCTTGCGGTAATTCGATTCCAGGTTCTTGACCACCACCTGCTGCTGGCCGACCAGGTCGTCGATGAACAGGCCGGCCTTGCGCCCGTCGGTCTCGATGATGACCACGATGCCCTGGGTCGGATCGGTGAAGCGCGGCGTGATGTCGAACATCTGGTACA
>DASVTJ010000297.1:0-2214 GCA_036387635.1 Duganella sp. | reverse complement strand
GGGAGGGCATCCAGTCCGATATCGGCCAGATGGACGCCATCATCGGCCAGTTCCTCGACTACGCCAAGCCGACCGAGGCGTCGAGCTTCACCAATGTCGACATCAGCGAGCTGCTGACCGATAGCGCGCACGAAGCCGGACGTATGCAGGACGTGCGCGTGACCACCGACATCGCCGACGGCGCGCACGTGATGGGCAACGCGACCGACCTGAAACGGGTGATCAACAACCTGATCGAAAACGCGCGGCGCTACGGCAGGACGCCGCACGCCGACGTGACCGAGATCGACATCAAGTGCAGCATCAAAGGCGCCGGCGCCGCCAAGCGCGTGACGATCGAAGTACAGGACCACGGTTGCGGCGTGCCGGACGACCAGATCGATCAGCTGCTCAAACCCTTCACGCGGCTCGACGCCGCGCGCGGGCAGGCCAACGGCGCCGGGCTCGGACTGGCCATCGTCGACCGCGTGCTGTTGCGCCACGAGGCGGAGCTGGTGGTCAGCAACCGCGAGGGCGGCGGCCTGCTGATCCAGATCGGGATGAAGGCGATTTGATGCGCTGGACTGTCCTATGCGCGGCGTTGCCGCTGCTGGCCATGGCGCCGTCGATCGGCGCGGCGGCAAGCGCATCGCCGACCGCAAACGCCGCCGCGCACCCGAAAGCGGACACGAAGAAGGCCGCGCCGCGCACCGAACTGCGCGAGCCGACGGCCGCCGAGCGCGCGTCGTTCGACGAATTTTTCGCCGCCCGCAACGCCGGCGACCCGCAGCGGCCATGGGGCGCGGCGCCGTTGTTCGCGCCCGCCTTCGATATCGAACGCCAACGCGGCAAGCCGTGGCGCGTGATCGCCCGCGTGGACTCGGCGCCGCGCCGCTCGGCGCCGGACCTGTGCCGGCAAATCCGTTCCAGTTTTATCTATGACGCGGCCAGGCCGAATGGCGATCGCTGGACCGATTCGGCCGAGGCGCCAAAATGGTATGTGTGGCTGGCGCAGCCCAACGTGCCTTGCCAGGCGGCCAGATATACGGTGTTGATGGATCCAGCGGTGCCGCCGGCGGACGCGGTGGCGCTGCTGCGCCAGCATCGGGAACTGCTGATCCGCGCGCGCCTGCTCTTCGCCGGCAACTCGCAATGCGCGCGCCAACGCGCGCTGACCTTCCGGCTAGCCGCGCTGGAACCTGCCGCGGCCGTGCCAGGGGCGCCCGTGATGTTCGGGCTGGTGTTTGAAAGCGACCGCGACACGGTGGCCAGGGTCGCGGTACGCAAGAGCCGCGCGGAATACGCGGCCTGGAACGTCAGTTGCTCCGGTTGACCGGGTGCTCGCCGGACTCCAGCAGTTTGGTCAGCAGCAGTTCGGTGGAACCGTAGCCGTACAGCGAATCGGCCTCCAGCCCGGGCGTATCGTACGGCACTGATTCTTCCCGCTCAGAACGACTCGGATCACTGTCGGAATAGGTCACGCGCCAGGCGCGCTTCAACGCGTCGGCGCGGCGCAGGAACTGCGGCATCGGCCACATCGCCGGATTCCAGTCGACGGCCTCGCCCAGCACGCGCCAGTGGCCGCTGGCGAGCGCCATGTCACCCACGCGCAGGACCTTGAGCGCGTTGTGCGCCTGCAAGGTGTTGAGCTCTTCAATCGATGGGAACTTGTCGAGCTTGGGCCCGAATAAATAGGCCAGCATGATTTTGCTTCCCGGCGACAGACGCGCCACCAGGCCCCAGCCGTAACCACCATCGAGCAACGGCACCGCAAACCAGCTTCCTTCATGATACGACTGCCTCATCCCACTCCTTTCGCTAGCGCGAACCAGCAAAGTGGCGCCAAAGTGTATTGTCATATTGGCGCCCCCACAAATGCTGTGACTGCTTCATTGGCGCCTTGCGGCGCAAAGCAGAAGTGTATCGGCGCGCGGGGAAATGTGTCGCACGCTTCTCATGTTCTTGTCGCGCGCCAGCCTCGCATGGCCCTCGGCGGGCGGCGCGCGTTATGGTTTGTGCGACGGCTTGTGATACACTTTCGCCTCGCTAGGGGTCCTGGACATTGTGTTCCGGGTGAGAGATACCCTTCGTACCTGATCTGGATAATGCCAGCGAAGGAAAGCGCAAAGTAGTTCTCCCCTCCTTTGATGGCTCTCTTCGCGGCTTCCAGCCGAGAACAAGTAGAGAGCAGACATGTCCCCACCAAATTTCGCAGTTTCCGCCATCGCCCTGGCG
>DASVTJ010000296.1:0-6861 GCA_036387635.1 Duganella sp. | reverse complement strand
GATGCGCAATTCGGCGGCCACGTCCGAGCGTTCGAAGTGGATGCCGCGCGCCGAGCATTCGGCCAGATAGTGGCGGATTTGCTTGAGCAGGTCGTCCGGGTTCTGGTCGGTGCCGATGGAAACGTAGAAGCCGGAATCGATCCGCACCCGCCCGTCGGGCCTGACGTCGCCCTTCTGCCAGTCGCTGTCCGGTTCGGTTGGCAAGCCGTCGCGGACGTCTGCCAGCCCTTCATCGTCGCCGTGTACCTTCAATGTTGCGATATTCATCGATCCACCTTATTTGTCCACGGTCTGCGCGCCGTTCTAAAAGATTACACCATAGAAATATCAAAGTCTAGCAAGATGGTCGATTCGGCAATGCATTGGCGCACGGGACCGTGTTCAATCAGGCGATTCCGTAGCGCTCGCGGTACGCCGACACTGCATCCTTGTGGTGCAGCAGCTGCGGATCGGCGCCCTTGCCGTTCAGGTAAGTGAACAAATCGTCTAGATTGCCGATCGAAATCACCGGAATATTGTAGAGCTTCGCCACTTCCTGCACGGCCGAGTTCGGCGACATGATGCCATCCGGCCCGGCCGAGCGTTCCATGCGGTCCAGCGCGATGAGCACGGCGCACGGTTCGGCGCCGGCTGCGCGGATCATCTCCACCGATTCGCGCACCGAGGTGCCGGCCGAGATGACGTCGTCGATGATGACGACTTTGCCTTGCAGCTTGGCGCCGACCAGGGTGCCGCCCTCGCCGTGGTCCTTGGCTTCCTTGCGGTTGAAGGCGAACGAGGTGTTGCGCCCCTTGCCGGCCAGCGCCACCGCCGTGGCCGACGCCAAGGTGATGCCCTTGTAGGCCGGGCCGAACAGCATGTCGAACTCGACGCCAGAGTCCAGCAAGGTCTGCGCGTAGAACTGCGCCAGCTGGGCCAGGGTCGCGCCGTCATGGAACAGGCCGGCGTTGAAGAAGTACGGCGACTGGCGCCCGGCCTTGGTGGTGAACTCGCCAAAACGCAACACTCCGGTGTCGACGGAAAACTCGATAAATTCCTGACGTAAATTGTTCATGCTGCCTCATTTCTTTAAAGTGGCCGTATTTTACCGCTACACTAATGCATTCTGAAATTCCGTCTCATTTTTTAGCACTCTTTTTTAAGCACTCTCTTCCATGCCAAAAATCATTTCCGCCAACCTGAACGGCATTCGTTCGGCATCGTCCAAAGGCTTTTTCAAGTGGATGGCCACGCAGGATGCAGACTTCATCTGCGTGCAAGAGCTCAAGGCGCAAGCGCCGGACATGACGCCCGAGTTCCTCAATCCGGGCGGCTACCACGGCCATTTCCACTACGCCGAGAAAAAAGGCTACTCCGGCACCGGCATCTACAGCAAGATCGAACCGGACCGCGTGGTCATCGGCTTCGGCGCGCCGGAGTTCGACGCCGAAGGCCGCTACGTGCAGTGCGACTACGGCGACTTGACCATCATCTCGGTGTATTGCCCGTCCGGCTCGTCCGGCCTCGAGCGCCAGGAAGCCAAGTTCCGCTTCATGGCGCTGTTCCTGCCGCACTTGCAACAACTGCACGCCGAAGGGCGCGAAGTGGTCATCTGCGGCGACTGGAACATCGCCCACAAAGAGATCGACCTGAAGAACTGGAAGGGCAACAAGAAAAATTCCGGCTTCCTGCCCGAGGAGCGCGAATGGATGACGCGCGTGTTCGACGAGGTCGGCTATGTCGACGTGCACCGCGGCCTCGATCCTCGCGAGGAGCAATACACCTGGTGGAGCAACCGCGGCCAGGCGTACGCGAAAAACGTCGGCTGGCGCATCGACTACCATGTGGCGACCCCCGGCATCGCCGCCAAGGCCACCAGCGTCGCGGTGTACAAGGCAGAGAAATTTTCCGACCACGCGCCGCTGATCATCGAGTACGCGCACGACTAGGGCAGCGCCCGATAGCCCGCCGCCCGGGCTATCGCGGTATAATATGCGCTGGGTGATCGTGCCTTCCGGACACGACAGGACACGCGCTGGTCGGGCCGCCACGCGGTGGAGCCGCGCCCGATGCATTTACAAATCCCCCTGTCACACACCTTCAAAAAATTCGCCAGTTCCGGCAAGGCCGGCGGCATCATCCTGATCCTTTGCACCATCGTTTCGCTAGCCATCGCCAACTCCCCGCTGGCCGACGGCTACCTGGGATTCTGGCACCTGCCCTTGGCCGGCTTGAGCGTCGAACTGTGGGTCAACGACGCCCTGATGGCGATCTTCTTCCTGCTGATCGGCCTCGAACTGAAACGCGAGCTGTACAACGGCGAGCTATCCGACCGCAAGAAAGCGATGCTGCCGATGATCGCCGCCGCCGGCGGCATCGCGGTGCCGGCGCTGATCCACTTGGGCCTCAACCACGGCGCCGCCACCCAGCCCGGCATCGGGATTCCGATGGCCACCGATATCGCCTTCGCGCTCGGCGTGCTGGCCCTGCTGGGCAAAAACGTGCCGGCCTCGTTGAAAGTGTTCCTGACGGCGCTCGCGGTCATGGATGACCTGGGCGCGATCGCCGTCATCGCCGTGTTCTACACCGCCGAGTTGTCGTTCGCGTACCTGGCCGGCGCGCTGGCTGTGTTCTTGCTATTGGCCTTGATGAACCGCGTGCTGCGCGTGATGCCGCTGGCGCCCTACCTGATCGGCGGCGCGCTGATGTGGTTCCTGATGCTCAAGTCCGGCGTGCACGCCACCATCGCCGGCGTGCTGCTGGCGTTCACGATTCCCTATTCGTCCAAGCAGGACGACGAAACCTCGCCCTCCCACCGGCTCGAACACACGCTGCACCATCCGGTGGCGTTTCTGATCCTGCCGATTTTCGCGCTGGCCAACACCGGCATCGTCATCGGCACCGGCTGGGCGCAGGAGCTGCTCTCGCCCAACAGCCTGGGCATCATCCTGGGGCTGACCGTCGGCAAGCCGATCGGCATCGTGCTGGCCTGCGCCGGCGCGGTGGCGCTGGGCGTGTGCCGGCTTCCGGTCGATCTGGCGTGGCGCCACGTGATTGGCGCCGGCATGCTGGCCGGCATCGGCTTCACGATGTCGATCTTCATCACCAACCTCGCCTTCCCCGGCCAGGCCGAGTTGATCACCTCCGCTAAGATCGCGATCCTGAGCGCCTCGCTGTTGTCGGGCGTCGCCGGTTATCTGTGGTTGAAGGCAAAAGGCGCGGCGGTCGCGCGCGACACCGATCCCGACACGATGGATTACGACGAGGAGGACGGCGGTGTAAACACCTCGGAAACACGTAGGGCCGATCAGGCGGAACGCGTTATCCGCCATTGACGAGACGCTGGCGATGCATGCATGGCGGACTACTTTCATTAGCCCTACATCATCATTCGACGGATCGAGATAGATTGATTAAGCACGCCTGATCTGATAACTTGACGTGGTTCCTCCTTCATTCACGACCAGGCATGGACATCATCGGGACTGGCATTTATCCATTGCATCAAGCGACTAAGCTGGTCGGCGAGGAGCCGCGCGCGGTGCGTCGCTGGCTGCAAGGGTACTCCCGAAAATACAATGGTGAGTCGGTGCGATCCGAGCCGCTCTGGGCCACGCAATTGAAGGACCAGGACTTACCTGAAGAAGTCATCGGCTTTCGAGATTTGCTCGAGCTGCGGATGGTCGCGGCGTTTGTTCGTCATGGGGTCGATTTGAGAGTTATCCGCGCGACCATCAATTTCGCCACCGAATACTTTGGTAGTCACTACCCTCTGACCAACCAGCAATTCCGAACCGATGGCAAACGGATTTTCTTGCAGGCCGTGGAAACGGCGACCGGCGAGCAAAAGATGGTCGACGTATTGCAGAAGCAGTTCGTTTTTTCCGACATCATCACGCCATCCTTGTATGCCGGGATTGAGTATGGGGACGAGGGCGCGGTTCGCTGGTTCCCTCTAGGCAAACGCAAAACCATCGTGCTGGACCCGACGCGCCAATTCGGCACGCCGATCGTCGCCAGTGCGGGAATTCCCACCGATACCATTTATGCCTCGTATCAGGCCGAGGGCGGTGACAAGGAAATGGTGGCGCGCGTGTTCGACATCAGCGCGCACATGGTGACCGCCGCAGTCGAATTCGAAGAGAAACTCGCTGCTTGAAATTCTTCTTTGACAATAATATATCCCCTCACCTTGCCCACGGCATCCGGGAATTGTCGGCAGTGACACCAAAGGTCGAAGCGGTTCTTCATCTGACGGACCGCTTCGCGCGCGACGCGCCAGATTTGAAATGGATAGGCGATCTTTGCGCCGATGGTCCGTGGTATATCGTTTCCATCGACAGATTCAACAAACAACACGGGCCGAGCGGGAAGCCATTCGCCGCGCCGGTCACACCGTTTCTATCCTGGACAGTCAATGGTCCCGGCATGCGTTCTGGTCGCAGTCCGAGCGTCTGGTCCGATGGTGGCCTCAAGCCGTGAATTACTCCTCGCTCGTCAGCGGCGGCGCCTATCGCGTGCCATGACGCACTGACCGGCAACCAAATTCCAGGCTGTCGCGTTCTAAATTTTCGCCACCAACAGCAGCGACTGCTCAATTGCGGCGCTCTCCGCTGAGGCGTTCGGTGATTCCATCAAATATCAAACTGTCAGTTTTTGGCACATTCTTCAAATAAGAATTATATATATGTCATTTTATTCATCGATGTTGCGGGCGTCTACGAAATCAGACTCTCGGTTAATGATGGTAAGGCAAACAGTCTATTCCCGGACTCGATCAACGTCATTGCCATGGCGACAACCGTAACCGTTGTCCCGGATACCGGCCTTTATCGATGCTCAAGCATATCAAAGCAAACTGCGCTCCTACTCAACGCGCAAGGCCATACATATCTCGATCGTGACCATGATGGAAGTCCATGCGAAGCGAATGATATTACGAACGAAATTGCGACACCCTACATTGCACCCACACCGCCAGCCAGCGGTCGATGCTACGTAAGCGGCTACTATCGAAAGAACGGCACGTATGTAAAAGGATACTACCGCCGTTGCTAACGTTACAAACTGCGGCGGCTGCTGAATTCGCGGCGCTCGCCGCTCAGGGGATCGGTGAAGGCGATGCGGCGCGCCAGCAGTTTCAGCGGCTGCGAAACGTCGTCGGCCTTGCACGGCAGCGCCACCGGATAGAAGGCGTCGTTGATGATCGGGATGCCGAGCGACGACAGATGCACTCGCAACTGGTGCTTGCGTCCCGTGTGCGGATGCAGCCGGTACAAGGTGCAGTCGGCGCGGTGCTCGATGAGGTCGACGATGGTCTCGGAATTGGGCTCGCCCGGCTCCTCCTTCATGATGAAGAATTTGTCGCCGTCGACCATGCGGCTGCGGTAGGTGAAGGGGAATTCGACGCCAGTGAGCCTCGGCGCCAGCGCCTCGTATTCCTTCTCGATGACGCGCTTCTGGAACATCGATTGGTAGGCGCCACGGCTGTCCTGCCGGCGCGAGAAGACCACCACGCCGGCGGTCTCGCGGTCGAGCCGGTGAATCGGCGTCAGCGCCTGCTCGCCCAGCGTTTTCTTCAACCGCACCAGCAAGGTCTCTTGCAGGAAGCGCCCGCCCGGCGTCATCGGCAAAAAATGCGGCTTGTCGACCACCACTAGATGGTCGTCCATGAAGAGTATCTCTTCGGTGAACGGTATCGGCGTCTCCGCCTCCAGCTCGCGATAGTAGAACATGCGCATGCCGCGCTTGAAAGGGCTGTGCGGCGCGAGCGGCGCGCCGTCGCCGTCGACCACTTCCCGGCGCGCCATGCGCTCGCGCCAGCTCGCTTCCGTCACGGCGGGGAAACGCGCGAGCAGAAACGTCAGCAAGTCCGGCCACCGCCCTTCGGGCAGCCACAGATAGCTGGGCGCGACACCGTCGCGCATCGGCAGCGGAGGCAGCGCCGACAACATTACGCCTTCGGCAGCGCCAGCGAGTGGTACTTCGGCAGGTTCTGCGGATCGAGCCCCTTGGCGCGCGCGAACACCGGTAGCACCAGCGGCATGTTCTTGTTCATGTTGGCGATGCGGTCCTTGCCGGTCGGGTGGGTCGACAAGAAGCTGATCGGCTGGCTCTTGTTGATCGCGCCCATCTTGGTCCACAACGCCACGCCGGCGCGCGGATCGAAGCCGGCGCGCGCGGCCAGGTCCAGGCCGACCAGATCGGCCTCGCTTTCGTCGCCGCGCGAAAACTTCAGCGCGACGCCTTGCGACACCATGCCGGCGGCGGCGTCGCCCAGGCGCGGATCGACGCCGAAGTACGCGGAACCGAGCGCGCCGATAATGCGCGAGCCGACCTGCGTGACGGTGTTCTTGCCGGCCTGCTCGCGCGCGTGTTCGCGCAGCGCATGCGCGATCTCGTGGCCCATCACCGCCGCCACTTCGTCGTCGGTCAGATTGAGCTTGGTCAGGATGCCTTTGTAGAAGGCGATGCGGCCGCCCGGCATGCAGAAGGCGTTGACGGTGTCGGAATTGAGCAGGTTGACTTCCCACTTCCAATTCGCCGCGTCGGGATTCCAGCGCGTGGTGAACGGTATTAACCGCTTGGCGATGGCGCGCAGGCGAATCAGCTGCGGATTGTTATCGCTGGCGACGGCGTCCTTGTCGTGCGCCTGCTTCAACATCTGATCGTATTGCAGTTTGGACTGCTGATCGAACTGCGCGGAATCGCCGCCGAGCCCGCGCATGCGCGACAGCTTTTCGACCGGGATACCATCGTTTTGGGCGTAGACCGGCAAGGCGCCGATTACGCACACCAGCGCCAGCATGGCGCTTTTCAATTTAAGCTTTTTCATTTGCACTATTCCAAGGAGCGATTTTTGGCAGCATCATCATCGCCGGG
>DASVTJ010000295.1:0-13857 GCA_036387635.1 Duganella sp. | reverse complement strand
CGTTCGACAGCAGCTGCACTTCCGGCTGCGCGGTGGAAGCCGACGTGATGATCCGCATCGGCATCGCCGTTTCGGCGACCGGCGAACGCATCGCGGCCAGGTCGGCGGTGTGCGAATGGAAGGCGGACGCTTTCGGCACGCGCTCCTGCAGCACCAGCATGGTGGCCTGGAACAGCGGATCGGATTCGAAGCGGCGCTGCATCGGGCGGTCGTGCAGCAGGTACGACAGCGACAAGAAGCCCATGCCCTGGTGGTGCGCCATGAACGAGCGCACGACGGCGAACTCCTGGCCGCGCGGCAGGCGCGCGGTGGTGTAGTCGATCGCTTCATAAAAACCGTACTTGCCCATGAAGCCCAGGTCCGCCATGCGCTGCAGGTTCTGCACCGCCGCTTCGGGCTTGACCATGAGGCTCATCATCGTCGCATACGGGGCGATCACGACATCGTCGCCAAGGCCGCGCTTCATGCCGGTACCGGGTACGCCAAAGGCGCGGTACTGGTAGTTCATGCTGGCGTCGACGGTGTTGTAGCCCGACTCGGAGATCCCCCACGGGATGTCGCGCTGACGCGCGTAGTCGATCTGGGCGTCGATGACGCCGTGATAGGTCTGGTCGAGCAGTGTGTTCTGGTAGGTCGGCATGACCAGCAGCGGCATGAGGTACTCGAACATCGAGCCGCTCCACGACAGCAGCACCGGCTTGCCGGCGACGATGCACAGTTGGCGGCCCAGCGCGAACCAGTGGTCCTGCGGCAGCTGGCCCTGGGCGATGGCGATGAAGCTGGCCAGCCGCACTTCCGACGCCAGCAGATCGTAGTAGCTGGCGTCGAGACGGCGCTCGCTGACGTTGTAGCCGATGGCCAGCAGATTGGTGTTGGCGTTGTACAGGAATCCGTACTCCATCTGCGCGAAGGTGCAGCAGCGCTGCGCCAGTTCGGACAGCTGGCGCATGCGTTCGTGCGCGACGATGCCGCCCTGCTCGAGCAGCTGCGCCATGTGATGTTGGCGCTCGCGCTCGACCGGGGCCAGATCGGTCACCGGAATGGCGGCGGTGGCGTTGGCCAGGCTGGCCAGTTCGCGCAAGGTCGGCACGCGCGTCATGCTGGTGTCGAAGACGGTATCGGCCGACAGGTTGACCCACGGCGTCAACGCCGCCAGCTCGTCGAGCGCGGCGCGGCACTGCCGCACCAGTGAGCTGGCCCACATCGCGGCTTCGCTTTGCGGGTCGATCTGCGGCTGCAGCGCGGCCGCCGCTTGCGCGGCGCCGATCAGCCATGTGTTCAGCTGCTGCAGGTTGGTGGTGTCCGGCCGGGCGTTCAGGACCGCCAGCATCGGCGCCAGGTCGGCCTTGGCTGGGCCGGCACCGGCTTCGGCGCCTGGGCCAGAGACGGCAGCGGTGGTGGAGGCGGTGGCTGGCACCGCGCCATCGGCGCCGGCACCGGCAACCGCCGGCGCACCGGCGGCGGTGACGGTTTCGCTGAGCGACTCTTCCAGCACGCGGAAGGTGGCCAGCAGCCCGTCGACGATTTGCGGGCCGACGATGGGCTGGTCGAACATGCCGGTCAGGCCGGGCTGCAATGTCAGCAGGTGGCCGGCCAGGTTGCCGCTATCGACCGTCGAGACATACATCGGATGCAGCGGCTTCAGGGTCTGCGTGTCGTACCAGTTGTAGAAGTGGCCGAGATGGCGCTCCAGCTGGTCCATCGCGTCCAGCGTGGCGCCGGTGCGCGCGATCAGCTGCGACACCGTGATGTAGCCGAAATCGGTCGCGCTCAGGTTGGCCAGCAGCGCCATGCCGATGTTGGTCGGCGAGGTGCGATGCGCCAGCACCTGCACCGGTTGCTCCTGCATGTTATCGGGCGGCAGCCAGTTGTCTTCCGGGCCGACGAAGCGGTCGAAATAGGCCCAGGTGCGGCGCGCCAGCTTGTGCAGGAACTCATTCTGCTCCGGCGACAGCTGCGCGTGTTGGCGCTTGATCGGACGGCTGATCCAGTCCGCCACGGCAGGTGCGACCAGCCACGCCAGCAGGAACAGCGCGGCCGGCGCCAAGCTGACGGGACGCCAGCCGAGCAGCATGCCGCCGACGAACAACGCCAGCACCGGCGCCGGCCACATACGCACCCAGGTGCTGGCCTTGGCGGCGCGCGACAGCGTCGACGCGCGCCACTCGAGCAGGTGGCGGCGCGACACCAGCATGCGGTAGCCGCTGCGGACGATCGCGTCGAGACTGAAGTACGCCTCGTACGGCAGGAACACCAGCATCAGCATCGCGTGCGAGAACTGCAAGCCGGTGCGGCGCGCGGTGGCGCGCAAATGCTGGCTCCACAAGGTGTCCTTCGGCCGGTGCAGCAAATCGTGCAGCGCGCTCACCAGCGGCGGCAGGAAGATCACGGTCAGCACGGCGCCGGTCCACAACCACGGGTCGGGCAGCCAGCGCCAGGCGACGACCAGCGCCAGCACCATCGCCGGCGCGACCAGGCTGCGGCGCAGGTTGTCGAACAGCTTCCAGCGCGACAGCAGCGACAGCGGATTTTTTTCACGCTTGCGGCCAGGGCCGGGCACGCGCGGGAACAGCCACGCCATCAGCTGCCAGTCGCCGCGAATCCAGCGCTGGCGGCGACTGACGTCGTCGCTGTAGCGGCTTGGGTATTCTTCGTAGAGTTGGGCGTCGCTCAACAGGCCGGCACGCAGGTAGCAGCCTTCCAGCAAATCGTGGCTTAACACCTGGTTGTCCGGCAGGCGGTGACCCAGCACCTGCTCGAAGACGTCGACATCGTAGATGCCCTTGCCGACGAAGGAGCCTTCCAGGAACACGTCCTGGTAGACGTCGGAGACGGTGCGGGTGTAGGGATCGATACCCGGCTCGCCGCCGCACAGTTTTTCGTAGTGCGAAGCGTTTTCGCTTGGCAGGCTGACGGCCACGCGTGGCTGCAGAATGCCATAGCCCTCGACCACGCAGCCGCGAATGGCGTCCACGCGCGGACGGTTCAGCGGATGCATCATCGTGGCGATGAACTGCTTGGCGGCGTCGCGCGGCAACTGGGTGTCGGTATCGAGCGTGATGACGTACTTGATGCTATCGAGCTGGCCGACGTCGCCGACGACCACCGAGAATTTGTCGCGCGCGCCGCCGCGCAGGAAGCGGTTCAGGTCCTGCAGCTTGCCGCGTTTGCGCTCGAAGCCCATCCAGGCGCCTTCCTGCGGGTTCCACAGGCGCGGGCGGTGCAGCAGCAGGAACGGCATGGCCGCCTCGCCGTTCGGATGGACCGCGTACTTGCGGTTCAATTGCTCGACGCTGAAATGCAGTTGCTCGATCAGCGCGGCGTCGCCCGGCAAGGTCTCAGCGGGAGCGTCGGGGAAGTCCGTCAGCAGGCAAAACACCAGGTTCGGATCGCGGTTCGCCAGGAAGCGCACTTCCAGCTGTTCGCACAGCTCGTCGATGTTGTCCTTGCTGTAGGCCAGCGTCGGCACCACCACCAGCGCGCGGCCATCGGCCGGGATGCCGTGCTCGAAGTCCATGCGCGGCAGGGGATTGGGATGCGTGATCTGCGTGGTGATCCAGTTGACCAGGCTCAGTGCCAGTTGGCTGCTGCCGATCAGCGCCAGGAAACCGAGCGCGAACAGCATCAAGCCGTTCACGCCGTGGAACGAGGCGCGCTCCAGCAGCAGCGCGGTGCAGACGAAAGTGACGGCGGCGATCGTGCCCAGATAAGACGTCAGCGGCGAGGCGCTGGAGGTTTGCTGGAACACTTCGCCCCAGGGGCGGCGCATCGCGGTCTGCTTTTCCAGCGCGGGCAAGCCGCCGCCGATCAGGTAGAAACCGACGTGGCTGTGCCGCTCGTCGCCGCTGTGGGCGTGCGCCACGGCCAGTTGCAAGGCTTGCTGCGCCACTTCGACTTCCGACAAGCGCGAGAATTTGGAGATTTTTTCCACCGAGTGGCGGTAATGGTCGCGCGTGGCGAACTCCATGCTGCTGTAAATGCCGGCGGGGTCCTGGCGCAAGGTCTGTTCGACCACGCTCATGCCCTCGACGAATTCCTGCCAATCCATCGTGCCCAGGGAGCGCAGGCTGCCGATGCTGTTGGCGATCGACACCTGGTCGGCCGCCTGCTGATGGATTTCGCTCTGGATCTGCTGTTCGATGGTCTGACCCGATTCGGCCAGGCGGTGCGTGATCCACGACAGCGCCAGCGTCAGCGCCGGGCTCTGTCCCTGCAGGCGGCGCGCCAGTTCGGCCACGAAGGCGCTGCTGAGCGGCGGATTCGAACGGGCCATGTCGGCCACCATCAAAATCAAACCGCTCGGGTTTTTGTCGACCACTTCGGTCATCTGGTCGGCCCAGCTGTTGGCCAGATCGCGGTCGGCGCGGTTGTCGGCCACGCGCACGGCGACCCGGCGCAGGTTCTCGATCAGCGCGAGGCGCAGCATGATCGGAATCGCCCACAACTCGCCCAGCTTGAGCGGCACCAGTTCCTGGTAGACGTCGACGAAGCGGCACAGCGACTCGTGATCGAAGCGGCCATCGCCGTGGGAGATGATCTCCAGCGCGATCTTGTACACGCGCGGGCACCCCTCCGGCGCGCCTTTGCTCAAGCGCGGCAGCTCCTTGCTGTAATCCTTCGGCAGGTGGCGGCGGGCGATGCGGATCTGTTCTTCGATCAGGTAGAAATTATCGAGCAGCCACTCGGACGCCGGCGTGATCTGGCGGCCGGCCTTGACCGCCTCGGTCAGCTCGTCGCAGGTGGTGTTGATAAACTCGGCGTTCTCCGACAGACGCGACAGCAATTGATCGGGGCCGACGCGCTTGCTCAGCTCGTGATGAGCGGCCAGTGTCTTGCCGTGCGCGCCCATCTGGGCGGCGCTGAATAGTTCGGCACGTAAGGGCAGGTCCTCGTCTTCATCGGATACCAGCGAAGCCGTCGTCGACTCGCGGAAACCGAGCGTCATTTCGGGCAGTAGGGGATGGGACTTGTTCAACTTATACCTCGCTTTATTGCTGGCGAGACGCGGCCGCGCTCCGGCTACGGGCGCGACGAATCTGCGAATGGGAAATTATGTGCTCAGGCATCGTACTGGGGCGCACGTGTTGGCACTGTACGCTGCCGTACATACAGCCCAGCAAGATAGCTTGTAGGCAAAATAAAAGGGGCCACTAGGCCCCTTAAACAGATGGAAAAATCAGCTGAAAAATGCCATGCGGATTCTTATGATGCACATGGTAAATTTACGCGGCCAGCGGGATCGGCGGCATCCGGGTCGCCGCCAGCGCCAGGCCGCCGTTCAGACTATAGGCCTGGCGGTAACCAAGGCGTTGCAAACACTGCATTGCTTTCATGCTGCGGTTGCCGCTGCGGCAGAAAAATACCAGAGGCCGCTGCTCGCCACGCAACCATTCGGCGGCGTGCCCGGTAAGCTGACTCAACGGCACGCTGCGCGCCGCGCGGCCGCCGGGACCGGGCGTGTCGGCGGCGGCGAACTCGTATCGCTCGCGCACGTCGATCAACAGTGCGTGCGGATGCGCGGCCAGCAACGCATCGAGTTCCACGCTGTCGAGCGCGCCGCCGTGCGCGCTCCCCGTCATCGCCGAAGGTTGCACATCGGCAGCTGGAGTTGCAGAAAGAAGATTGGCCATGCTCGAGCAAAACTGGTTGCGCTCATCGCGGGTTGGACACAACAGCGTTTGCCCGCCGCCGACGGCCCGTAGCGCAGCGCCACCAAAGCCGGCGCTGAAGGCGAAGCGCACCGCTGCGGCCGGCATGTGGTCGCCATCGGCGGTGCCCAGCAGATAGATGCGCGACGTATCGTCGATCGCACCGGCGGCAGCGGCGGAACCGGCGTCGGCGCCGGTGCCGCAAGGAACGCTCGCCAGCAGTTGCGCGCCGATGCTGATCGCCGGGACCGCCACGTGGTTTTCCAGCGTCACGCGGCGCGCAAGCGGCAAGCCGTGGTCGTCGGTGGCGCCGGCTTCGTAATGCGGGCCGATGGCATCGATCAGCGGCTGGCGGTCGACGCCGGGCAACGTGCTGACGATGGCCAGCACGCGATAATTCTGACAGCGCACATAGGCGGCGATGCGCGCGGTCATCTCGGGTAGCGGATCGATGACCACGCAGCTGCGGCTGGCGGCGTCCAGCACCATCCAGCCGCAAGCGCCCTCCACGCCCAGTTGCAGCAAGCCGTCGTGCGGCACGGCGCCGGACTCGGACGAAGACAGGGATGGAATGAGGCAAGCGGCACGCAGCGCGGCGCCGCAGCGCTCGATGCGGGAACAGGCGTCGTCGATCATGGCTTCGTCTGCCAGCGGACCGAACGACATGCGGATGGCGCCGGCGCTGCGCCACGACGGCAAGCCCATCGCATCGAGCACGTAACTCGGCGCGGCCTTGGCCGACGAGCAGGCGCTACCAGCGCTGACGCGCACGTGCGCCGCGTCGAACACGTCCATCAGTTCGCGGCTCGACAAGCCCGGCACCGAAAAGTTGAGCGTGGTCGGCAACGCGCGGTCGAAGGGATTATTGAACACCACGCCGGGCAAGGCGGCGCGCAGGCTGTCGGCCAGCCGCGCGCGGAAGCTCCACAGCTCGTCGTGCGTGCGGAAGGTGTCGCCGCGCTCGAGCGCGCCCAGCACCACGCCCAGCGCGGCGATGCCGGCCATGTTCTCGGTGCCGGAACGCTGGCCCGACTCCTGGCCGCCGCCCATGATCAGCGGCGTGAACGGCGCGCCGGCACGCACGTACAGCATGCCGATGCCTTTGGGCGCATACAGCTTATGGCCGGAGAACGGCGCGTAATCGATGCGGGTGACGGCCAGATCGAGCGTCAGCTTGCCCAGCGCCTGCACGCAGTCGACCATCCAGTAGGCGGCCGTGCCGGTTTCGGCAATGATGGCCTCGATGCCGTCGAGGTCGGTGACGACGCCGGTTTCGTTGTTGGCAGCCATGGTGCAAATCATCGCCGCCGAACCGGCCACTTCGCGCAGCAGTTCGAGGTCGTGCGAGCCGCCACCGTCGACCGGCAGTTTGTACAAGGTCAGATTCAAGCCCAGCAACTTGTTCCAGTGCGCCAGGCTTTCCGGCACCGCCTTGTGTTCGGTGGCCCCGTAGACCAGCAGATTGCCGACGGTCTCGCCAAAGGCCTGGCGCTCGCGCACCGCGACTAGCGCCGACAGCACCGCGGTCTGAATGCCTTCGGTGGCGCCGCTGTTGAACATCAGGCGGCCGTCGTCGACGCCGAGCAAGCGCCGGGCACAGGCGCGCGCCTCGTCGAGCACGGCCTTGGCCTGCAGCCCGGTCGCATGGGTGCTGCTGGGATTGCCGAAGCGCCGGCCCATGGTGTCGAGCGCGGCGGCGATGGCGGCCGGCAAAACTGCGGTGGTGGCGTTGCCGTCGAGGTAGATTTCAGTGGTCATGGTGGTGGGCTGCTAGAATAATCGGTTCAACTGAACAGTCTAACCAAGCTCGCCTGTTTAAACGTGCTAAATCCACCCTCCCTTCCGCAGCTCGGAGAAATTTTTATGCTGCATTATTGAAAATAATAGAATGCACGTTTTTATCATCGGCGCTTAATTTCGTATTCTGATAAAGTGCAGGATGACCATTCTTGATTTTCCCTGAATACCACATGAACTCACTCGACAAATTCGACTGCGCCATTCTGGCCGCGCTGCAAGTGGACGGCACGCTATCGATCGCCGCGCTGAGCGAAAAAGTCGGTCTCTCCAGCACGCCATGCTGGAAGCGCGTCAAGCGACTGGAAGAGGAAGGTTATATCGAAGGCCGCGTCACGCTGGTCAACCGCCGCAAGGTCGGCCTGCCGGTCACGGTGTTTGTCAGCGTGCGCACCGGCCAGCACGACGCCAAGTGGCTGGACCGCTTTGCCGCCGCCGTGATGGCGTTGCCGGAAGTGCAGGAATTTCACCGCATGAGCGGCGATGTCGATTACCTGCTCAAAGTCGTCACCACCGACATCGACGGCTACGACGCCTTTTATAAACGCCTGATCAAGGTCGGGCAACTGACCGGCGTGTCGTCCGCGTTCTCGATGGAACAAATCAAATTCACGACGGCGCTGCCATTGGAGCTGATCTCGCACCAGTAAGGTGCAAGCGCGATGCACCCGTGTTCCACCGCGGTGCACCGGCAGGCTCGGCATGGGATAATAGTGCGATTTTGTATCGATTAACCCACTGATTAACCCCATGCGCGCTTTTCTGGACCGCTGGTTGCCCAGCCCAACCACCGCCAGCGGCGCCGAACAATTGCGCGCGGCCGTCGGCGCACTGTGCGGCCTGCTGATCACCGCCGTCGTCAGTCACTTCCTGCTTGAACCGAGCGGCACCGCGATCTTCATCGTGGCGCCGGTCAGCGCCTCGGCCGTGCTGCTGTTCGCGCTGCCGGCCAGTCCGCTGGCGCAACCGTGGGCGGCCATCGGCGGCAACGTCGTCAGCGGCCTGGTCGGCGCGGCCTGCGTGCGCTGGCTCGGCGACAGCCTGCCGTTGCCGCTGCTGTGCGGCGCGGCCACAGGACTGGCGATCGCCGCCATGTTCGCGCTGCGCTGCCTGCACCCGCCCGGCGGCGCGGTCGCGCTGACCACTGTCATCGGCGGCCCCCTCGTGCACGCGGCCGGCTTCGAATTCGCGCTGCTGACGGTGCTGGTCAACACCGCGTTGCTGGTCGGCGTGGCGACCGTCTACAACAACCTGACCGGACGCCGCTATCCGCACACCCAGCAGGCCGCGCACGCCAATCCGCACGGCACTACGGACGCCGTGCCGACCGTGCGGCTGGGCTTCAAGCCGGAGGACCTGGACGCCGTGCTCAAGCAGCACGACCAAGTGCTCGACATCAGCCGCGACGATCTGGAATCGCTGTTTATGCAGACCGAGCAGCGCGCCTATCAGCGCCGCTTCGGCATCATCAGTTGCGCCGACATCATGTCGCGCGATATCGTCAGCGCCGAATTCGGCACCAGCCTCGAGCAAGCCTGGCAATTGATGCGGCGCCACCATGTGGCCGCGCTGCCCGTGCTCAACCGCGCGCGGCGGGTGATCGGCATCGTCACGCAAACCGACTTCCTCGATCACGGCGGCCTGGATAATTACGGTGACATCCGCACGCAACTGCGGCGCTTCCTGCGCAAGAGCGGCGTCACGCACACCGAAAAAGCCGAGGTGGTCGGCCAGATCATGACCCCGCATCCAATCACCGCGCGGCTGGACACGCCGATCGTCGACTTGGTGCCGCTGATGGCCGACTCCGGCTTCCACCACATCCCGGTGGTCGACGACGAGCAGCGCTTCGCCGGCATCATCACGCAATCGGATCTGGTGGCGGCGCTGTACGAGAGCCGTTTCGCCGAAGCGGCCGCCTGATAGGGGTACAACCGCTGGGGACGGCCGCGACGGCCGTGCTTGATACAATTTGTTTCGTGGCCGGCGGCGCTATGCCTTATGCTAGTCGCCGCCAGGGTTCTCCCGCCAGAGTTCCCCAAAGTTCTCAATAATCAGGAAACAAATATGAAGCATGCATTCCGTCTTGCCAGCGTCGCGGCCGCGCTCGCGCTGGCGTTCGTTCCAATTAGCCATAGCATGGCGGCCGGCGTCGGCGCCATTCCCCGCGTCAGCGCCACGCCGGCGCACAAGGCGCTGCTCGAGATCGCCGACCAGTACTACGACGCCGTCGCCCGTTACGAGCCGATCGGCGCGACCGAGAACGGCGACAACCGTTACGACGACCAGCTGGGCCTGAGCATCTCGCCCGGCAAGCGCGCGCTGCAGTTCAAGATGTACCGCGACTTCAGCAAACGCCTGAAAGCGATCAAGCGCACCTCGCTCAACAGCGAGGACCGCCTCAACCACGACATCCTCGGTTTCGAACTGCGCGGCCTGCTGACCATGGAGCGCTTCCCCGAGCATCTGTTGCCGATCGCCCAGATGGACAGCGTGCCGGTCGCGCTGGCCAACTACGCGGGCGGCGAGGCCTCGCAACCGATCGGCACCGTCAAGGAATACGACGCCTACCTGAGCCGCATCTCGCAGTTGCCGGCGTGGATCGACCAAGCCATCGCCAACATGCGCGAAGGCATGAAGAAAGGCATCACGCAGCCGAAGCCGTTGATCGTCTCGGCGCTGCCGCAATTCAAAAAGCTGCTCAGCGACACGCCGGAAAGCAATATCTTCTTCACGCCGATCACCAAGCTGCCGGCCAGTTTCACCGACGCCGACAAGCAACGCCTGACGGCCGCCTACGGCAAGACCGTCGGCGCGGACATCCTGCCGGCGCTGGCCCGCCTGTCGAGCTTCCTGGAAAAAGAATACCTGCCGGCCTGCCGCACCACCACCGGCCTCGGCGCCTTGCCGGACGGCGCCGCGTGGTATCAGGCCCGCGTCGCCAACGCGACGACAACCTCGCTCAAACCGGACGACATCCACGCCGTCGGCCTGCGCGAAGTGGCGCGCATCCAGCAGCAGTTCGAGGTGCTCGGTCCCAAGCTGGGCTACAACGGTCCGGCCAAGGGCTTGCCGCTGTGGGTGGCGGCGCAGGACAAGTTCCGCCCGTTCAAGACCGAACAGCAGGTGCAGGACGTGTTCCACAAGCTCAACGATGTGCTAGACACCAAGCTGCCGCAAATGTTCACCTTGATGCCGAAGGCCAAGCTGGACCTGCGCCTGGAACCGGAACTGAGCCGCGCCACCGCGTCGGACCACTACACGGCGCCGGCCGGCGACGGTTCGCGCCCGGGCGTGTTCTGGTCGGTCGTCAACGATCCGGCCAAATACGGCAGCACCGGCATGACCACCCTGTTCCTACATGAAGGCAAGCCGGGACACCATTTCCACATCGCCCTGATGCAGGAACTGAACCTGCCCAACTTCCGCAAATATGGCGGCAACAACGCCTTTACCGAAGGCTGGGCGCTGTATGCGGAAACGCTGGGCAAGGAAATGGGTTTGTTCGACGATCCGGCGCAATACTTCGGCCACCTGAACGACGAGTTGCTGCGCGCCACACGCCTGGTGGTGGATACCGGCATGCACGCCAAGGGCTGGACGCGCGAGCAAAGCATCGCCTACATGCGCGACACGCTGGGCTACGACGACTATGCCAAGAGCGAGACCGAGCGCTACATGGCGTGGCCGGGCCAAGCACTGGGCTACAAGATCGGTTCGCTCAAGATCGTCGAACTGCGCGAGCGCGCCGCCGGGGCCTTGGGCGAACGCTTCAGCCTGCCGAAATTCCACGAAGTGGTGCTGAGCGACGGTACGATTCCGCTGGCCTTGCTGGAGCAAAAAGTCGACCGCTGGATCGCCTCGCAGAAGTAAATCAAAGGCGGGTCATCAGGAGGCGATCTTCCGCTGACCCGCCGCTTTCTGTGCCGATTTAGGCACCTTTGATGTAACGCAAGAACCTCCCCGAAATACAAGCACTCTCTTCCCGCTCGCGCAATACTGCAACACCCAACAAAGCCTGTTGAATGCGCACATGCACTCTCTCCTGCCCGCCGTCGTCTCGCTGCTATTTCTGTGCTACGGGGCATATGTATTGCATTCACGCGGCGTCAGCCGTGTCAGCCTGACGCTGTTTTTACTCTGCACCACCACCTTTTGCTGGCAATTCGCGTGGGCAATCCTGTTTCAGATCCGCGACCCCGACGAAGCCCTGGCCGCGGCCAAGCTCGGCTACCTGCTGATCCTGTTCCTGCCGACCACCTTGTACCATTTCATCGCCGAGTTGACCGCCGACCGCGGCGAGCGGCGCTGGATCGAACTATCCTATCTGGTGGCCGGCCTGCTGGGCGTCGTCCTGCTGAGCAGCAACTGGATCGTTTCCGGGCTCTACAGCTACTTCTATGGCTTTTATCCCAAGGCCGGCCCGCTACACGCGTTGCACCTGCTGCAAACGACCATCATCGTCGGGCGTGGCTTGTGGCTGCTGTACCGGCGCCAGCGCTTGGCCGTGTCGACCGAACGAACCCGCCTGCGCTATTGCCTGGTCAGCCTGCTGATCTATCTTTTCGCATCGGTCGACTATCTCGGCAATTACGGCATGCAGTTTTATCCGCCCGGCGTGCTGTTCGTTGCGGCCAGCCTCGGCCTGATTGCCCAGGGCATGGTGCGGCACAATCTGTTGGCGAACCCGATGGAAGTGGCCGCCTCGATCGCCCATGAAATGCGCACGCCGCTGGCGACCATCCGCAGCCAGTCGCGCGTGCTGGCCAAATCGCTGCCCGAGCTGCTGGCCGGCTACCACCAGGCGGTCGAGCACAAGCTGATCGAACCGGTGCTGCTGCCCGCACAATTGCAGTACCTCGGCAAACTGACCGAGCATATCGATGCCGAGATCAGCCGCTCCAACTTCGTCGTGGACATGATGTTGGCGTCGGCGCGCGCGGGCACGCTCAGCAGTAGCGATTTTGCCAACCACTCCATCAAAAAGTGCGTCGACGAGGCGCTGGCATGCTATCCGTTCGAGAGCGCGATGCGGGACAAAGTGGTGGTCAAAGGCAAGCAGGACTTCACCTTTTTCGGTTCGGATGTATTGCTGGTGTACGTGCTGTACAACCTGTTCAAGAACGCGCTGCACGCGATCAAATCGGCCGGCCGGGGTGAATTGGAGATCGCGTTTTTTATCGATGGCGGCGATAAAAAGCTGATGGTCACGGATACCGGCTCGGGTATTCCGGCCGACGTATTGCCGCATGTTTTCGAACCGTTTTACAGCACCCGGCATAATGGCGGCGGCACCGGCATGGGTCTGGCGTTTTGCCAGCAGGTAATTAGCGCGTTCGGCGGGCAGATTCATTGCGAATCGCAGAACGGGAGATATACGCGGTTTTCTTTATCGTTCCCGCAGAAACAGTTTTCCAATGCCTGGCTAAATGAGCGGGCGATGGAATAAAGAAGCGATAATTGTCAGGCGGCGGTTTCTTCGGCGATGATTTTATTCAGGTTGGTTTCATCGCCAAGCACATATATTTTTTGCTCGCGTAAAACCTGGAGAATAAACGACTGCTGCTCGCGCAAGCGGCGTTTAAAATCGGGAACCGAATACAGATTCGGGTTGATTTTCCGCCGCAATAAGCGCTCCGCCACCGGGAGGCGCGATAGCAGTTCACCGTAGCTGGTGTTATCACCGATCAGCAACAACTCCACCGGCGTTTCCATCCCCTCTTGTTCCTTGGCCGTGGCGCCATAAACAAATGCAACGTTCAATACATGCTGCAACGGCGCCAGCGCCGAATTCAACACGCTGACCAAGCCGAAGGTTTTCTTCACCAGGCTGCTCAACTCCCCAAACACGACGCAATCCTTGTTCGGCTTGAAGCGCCGCACGTTGCCGATGCGTTCGGACGTGATGACGCCGGACTCGTGCAGCCGTTTGAGCTCGCGCTGGGCCGACGCGCTGCCCAGCCCAGTCAAGCGCATGATCTCGTTCAGGTGGAAACCCTGGTTGACGCGGACAAACAGCAGGCCCAGCAGCTTTTGCTGGGCGGGAGTGAAGAGGGCTTGAGCAATCATGAGCCAGATCTTAGCATGAACAAACTAAACTCCAGCACGCGCGGCGTATCGTTTGCTTAAAAAACACCGAGGGCAGGTCCAATAATTCTACACGGGCTGTGCAGTAGAGGCTTGGCGGCTGGCGCGTCGCCCTCGGGTTGACAGTATGGACTCGCATAGCTTTGACGCGTCGGGTTAATTCAAGGCGCTTTATAAACAGGCATAAAAAAACGGCACCCGAAGGTGCCGTTCTATATTGCGCTTTATTTCTATTACGCTTCGTCGCTGTGCGGAGTAACGGCTTCCACCGCTTCCACATCGCCGCCCGACATCGAGGCTTTTTCGGCCAGCAGCAGAGCTTGAC
>DASVTJ010000294.1:0-9612 GCA_036387635.1 Duganella sp. | reverse complement strand
CAGCAGCTCGTAGGTCTTGCGCCACTGATCGTGTACGTAGTCGAGGTACTTACGCTCGCCGGTGGCCTTGTACATCTTGGCCCACACCGGCGGCGCCATGAACAGCGCGTCGCACCACCACCATGGCAGCCGGTCGTCGCCCGGCTTGAGCGTTTTCAGGCCGATCAGCGTATCGAGCTCGATCTTGGTCGGGCGGATGCGGGCGGGCGACGGGTCGCGCTGGTACAGTTCCAGATAGGTTTGCGCTACGCTGATATCGTCGGCGTTCGGATATGGCGTGCGCAGCTTCCATTCGAACTTTTCGCCCATGGCAAGCATCGCGTCGCGGTACTTCGGATCGCCGGTCGCTTCCGACGCCGCCATGAAACCGCTGAACAGCACACTGGAAGTCCAGATCCGGTCCAGGTGCGGCATCGTGCGCGCCAGCTGCCAGTCGGCGACCTTGCGCAGCGCCTTGTCGATCGCGGAGGCCTGCAAGGCTGGCGACAGGTCGGTTGCCAGGGGCCCGCCGTCCGCCGGCGCGTCGCCGAAATACCGGCTGGTGTCCTTGTCGACGATCGCCTGCATCGCGGGCGTTGGCAGCGGGTAGGGCTGCGCGCTGCGGGTCGTCGCGCAACCGCCTGCAAAACTTAGCACGGTCAGCGCTGCCAGCACCAAATACGATGGTTTCATCAAGTCTTGTCCTGTTCTTCAAAACTCTTCTTGGATGGATCTTCCTTCGGCGGCGCCGGCTTGACGACGACACTGCCGGTCGGCAGCCCGCTGACCGCGGCTGCGTCCTCGATGGCGACCGGCTCCTTCAGCCACAGCTTGGTGTCGGTGAATATCCAGCCCTTGGCGTCGTAGATATGGCCGCCCTTCTCCGCCTCGATATCCAGATTGGCGAGGCTGAAGCGATCCAGCGGCACTTCCTTGTAGCCGTCCACTTCAAACGCGGTGGTCGCGCCGGTGGCCTTGATGTTCCAGATACGGACGTCATGAAAATGGGCGATGCCTTTCTCCCTCTGCACCGGCGTCGCCAGCACCTTCCAGTACGGCGGATAGTCCTTGATCTCTTTCGGGATCTCGGCATAGCTGTAGCTCGGGTTCCAGTTCATCGTGATGCGGATGACGACGGGCGTGCCCTTCATCGTGAAGTCGTGCAGGCGAAGATCCTCGCCGAAGCCACCGCGCGTGTGCGCCGATTTGAACAGGATGCCGACCGGGACCTTGTCGAGCACCGTGATATTGTAAGCCTCGATGTTGCGGAAGCCGCCCGCCGTCTCGCTGCCGAAGGTCACGCCGGCGGCGCCGTCGCGCACGATGGAGTCGCGGATGACGACGTCCTCGGTGGTGCGGGCGACGCGCTGGCCGTCCGAGTCGCGTCCGGCCTTCAGGCACAAGGCGTCGTCGTTAACGGCGATGTCGGCGTTCTGCACCAGGATCTTTTTCGACGAGTCGATGTCGATGCCGTCGGTCGACGGTCCGCGTCCGCCCTCGTTGTTGCGGATAACGACGCCGTCGACGGTGACGTCGCTCGAATAGCAGATATGCAGCGTCCAGAAGCCGGAGCGGCGCAGCAGCAAGCCGCCGCCGACCTTCACCTGCGACGAGTTGAAGACCTGGATCAGGCGCGGACGCTTGGCGTCGTAGTCGGAAGCCCACCGCAGCCCGCGCGGCTCGTAGGTTTTACGCAGGGCCCAGTAGCTATCCCAAAAGATTTTGCCGTCGCCGTCGATGGTTCCCTCGCCGGTGATCGCGGCGTTCTTCTGCTCGTAGACGTTGACCAGCGCCGCCGGCCAGCTCATTTCGATGCCGGCGATCCGCGTCGGCATCACCGGGTAATCCTCGAGTCGCTGCGAGCCGAGGATCGTCACGCCTTTGTCGACTTGCAGCGTGACGCCGGTCTTGACGAAGATCGATCCGCTCAGGTAGATGCCAGGGCTGAGCACCACCGTGCCGCCATCCTTGGCGGCGGCGTCGATGGCCGCTTGAATCGCCTTGGTGTTGAGCGTGACGCCATCGCCCTTTGCGCCATAGCCGGCCGCGTTGTAGGTTTTGGCGCCGGCCGTGGTCATGCCGAATACGAGGATGGCGGCCGCCGCGAGGCGTATCCACTTTGGTATGTTCATGGCGATCCTTGTTTTAAGGGTTGCGTCAGTAGGCGCACCGGTCCGAGCATGCCGGAAGGCGTGGGGACGATCAGGTGCGTATCCTGCGGCACGAAGCGTTGGCCGTAGCGGGCCGAGAGCAGGCGGTAATCCGGGCGCTCCTGGCCAGCCAAAGCGTTCAACGCCAAATTGGCGACCTTGACTTCGATCTTGTTGACGCCTGCGCGCAGCTGGCCGGTGATGTCCAGCTCATATGGCGGATGCCATACCGCGCCGGCCCGCTGGCCGTTGACGAAGACTTCGGCCGCCTCGCGGATCGGACTATCGAGCATCGCGCGCATGCCTGCGGGGACTTTGGGTGTGGTCTCCAAGGGCGTGCCTTTGCCGAAGTCGAGCCGGATGGCTGCGCCCTCCAACTGCGCTTTGGTCAGCGCCACATCCTTGCTGTAGACGGCGATCCCGGAGAAGTAGCGCCGGGATGGCTCGTCGGTCCATGAGCGCAGTTCCAGCATGGGTTGCGGCTGCGCGCCGGCGAAGCTGACCTGCCATTCGCGCCCAAGGTCCGCAAGGACGGTCGAGGGCTGCGATGCATTTGCCGTTGTGGCGGCACCTGCGGCCTCGCCGTCGCTCAGTACCAAAACTCGCGACTCGTACGGCGCCAGGACCAGCTCCAGCGTCGGCGTCACTTCAGCGGCGCTGGCTTTGCCGTCATGCGGATTCCACCACGCCGCCGACTTGCGCGTCTCGCGCAGCTTCGCGGTGGTGCGCACTTCGCGGTTGCTGGTGTTGGCGATGAAGTAGATATCGCCGTCCGCCAGTTTGCGGCGGATGAAGCCGACATCGGCCGACTGCGATGCGAGCTTGAAGTCCGGCGTCAGCACTTTGGCCAGCGCCGCGCCCACCGCCGCGTCGTCCGCCACCAGCGTCACGCCCGGGGCGCGTTGCAAGGCTTTGGACGCCGCCCCAACCTGCGACGTGATCCGCCGGGCGTCGACGAAGCCTGGAGCCATCGACGGCATGGCGCCGACGGCGATGATCTTGCCGCCACCACGCACGTACGCGGACAGTTTCGCCATCACCGCCGGCGACAGGCGCGTGACATGCGGCATGATCAGCACCGGATGGATCACGCCCAGCGCCAGGATAGATTCGGCATCGACGTAGTCCAGATTGTGGCCGGCGTCGAGGATCTGTTCCGTCAACTCCGGCGTGACATGCTTGTGCATTTCCGCCGACAGCGACACTTTACCCGGCGTCATCGACGCGTAGACGTCGTCATTGGGCAGCAGCACCGCGACATCGTTGGCCGGACTGCCCTGACGCAGCAGATAGCTGGCGCGGGTCAGGTAGCCTGTCACGTCGGGCATCACATTCCACCAGGGCTGGTGGTCGTTGAAGACGGCCGCCGCATAAAACACGTAGCCCGGTTCGGGCATACCGGGCGGCGTGTACGGCCAGCCGTGGCCGACGAACAGGTTCACGCCCTGCAGCAGCATGCGGTCCGCTTCCGCCTTCATGTCCAGCGGCGTGGCGCTGAAGGCCGGCGAATGCAGCCAGGTCCAGGTTTCGGCCGAGATCACCGGCTTGTTGTACATGTGCCCCGCCGATGTCGCCAGCCGCGTGAACGAGAAGGCGCGGAACTGCGGCCCCTCGCCTTCCGGCAGCCCGACCAGGCGGTTGCTGGACATCGATACCGCCGGTTCGCCGTAAGTCTGTGAGCGGAATTGGGTTTTGTGGGCGAGCGCCCAGTCGTTGACCGGCGTCAGATAGCGTTCGTTGACCAATTCGGTCTGCGTCTGCGCCCAATCGTGGCGCAGCGCGCCGGCGTCCGGGCCGGCCCCGCTGACGATCGCCGGCAGATGCGGCGTCAGGTCGTAGCCGCGCCGGCGCTGGAATTCTTCGAGAAAATCGTCGGTCCAGTCGGTGCCGTAGACTTCCAGGCTGTCGGAGAAGACCGCATACGGCGGCTGGTCGCCGAAGGCTTTCAGCAGCGTTTCGGCGACTGTGTTCAGATGATGATCGATGGCTTTGCGGCTCAGGTGGTCCAGCACGAAGCCTTCCGCGCCAAGCGCCGCACGCTTGACCTGCTGGCCGGTACGGCTGGCGATATAGAAGACCATGACGCGCGCCTCGTTGGCCGGTGCGACCGTTGCCCTGCCCGTACTCGTCAGGTTTTGGTTAGACGATGCGGCCAGCGCGGCCGGCACCGGCGGAAGTAGCGTCAACTTCAGCGAGGCCGCATCGTACTGTTTGGCATTCCCCTTGCCGATGAAAGCGGCGAGCCGCTTCTCGCCGCTCATGATCGCGGGCAGCGCCAAGTTGACGGCGCCGGGCGCCAGTTCGGTCACGGCGACGCGCAACCGCCCCGCCGATTCCGTCACCGGCACATTCGGGCCGCCGTATGGCCAGCCGCTGGCCAGCGTCATATCGACGCGCATGCCTTCGGACCGCGCCTTGCGGTTGACGAAGCTGACCGAATCGAGAAACTCCGGCGACAAATACGGCACGTTGCGTATGCCGCGCGCCGGGTCGTCCAGCGCCATTGGATACACGGGCTGTATCTCGACGCCGCCGAAGCCGCCGGCCTTCATGGCGAGCAGCTCGCGTTCCAGCTGCGATTGCACCACGGCCGGCCCGAACCACCACCAGCGCACCATCGGCCGCGCGTCCGCCGGCGGCGTCGCCAGGTGGGCGGCGACTTCGGCCAGCCGGTTGAAAATGACGGGCGCTGGCGCAGCCGAAGACGAAGAAGAAGACAGCGGCGTGATCGCTGGCGCGGCGCCTTGTGCGGCGACAGCACCAACCGACAGCGCCGCCGCGACCATGCACACCGCCTTGAGGGCGGGCTTGACCGGGCGGCGCCGAGCGCGCGGCCCCTTCAAAGTTGGGGCCACCCCTTAGACGATACCGCTGCTGCTGGCGCCCGCCTTGGCCGGACGCAGTTCCGCCGCCCGGCCACGGTAACCGCTGGCGCGATAGCACGCCACCGGATCGATCGCGCCGCCGGAGCGCAAACGCGCCATCGCCAGGATCGCGCTGACATCGGTGCGGTACGCATGCTTGAGCGTCTGTGCCGATTGCAGCGCATCGTTGGCTTCCTGATGCTGGCGTAGCGCCGCACGGTCCACCATGTTCGCCTGCACGAAGGCGCGCTGCACTTCCACCGTGCTATTCATCAGGCTTTCGATCGGATCGGTGACGTTGTGCGACTGGTCCAGCATGTACGCTGGTGCGAATGCCGCGCCTTCTCGCTCGGCCGCGTCGGCCAGCTCATTGAAGACCAGGAACAGCTGGAACGGGTTGATGCTACCCGAATCCAGGTCGTCGTCGCCGTATTTGCTGTCGTTGAAGTGGAAACCACCCAGCTTGCCGAACTGCGCCAGCCGCGCGACGATCATCTCGATATTGGTGTTCGGCGCGTGGTGGCCCAGATCGACCAGGCACTTCGCCTTCTCGCCCAGCGTCTGCGCGCAGGCGAAGCTGGTGCCCCAGTCGGCGATGGTGGTGGCGTAGAACGCCGGCTCGAACAGTTTATGCTCGATGAACATGTTCCAGTCGGCCGGCAGCGCGGCGTAGATGCCGCGCGCGCTGTCCAGATACCGTTCCAGCGCGCCGCGCAGATTGTGCTGGCCGGGGAAATTGGCGCCGTCGCCAACCCATACGGTCAGCGCCTTCGATCCCAGCGCCCGGCCCAATTCGATACATTCGATATTGTGATCGACCGCTTGGGCGCGCGTGGCGGCACTGTGCGACGTCATGCTGCCGAATTTGTAGCTGTGCTCCTGTCCCAGCTGGTCCTGGAAGGTATTGGAGTTGACGGCGTCGAAATACAGGCCATGGCTCTCGGCCTGCTGGCGCAGCGCCGACGGGTCCGAGGTTTTATCCCACGGGAAGTGCAGCGACACGCCGGGGGTGGCGCACGTCAGTTGATGGATGACGGCGCAGTCCTCCAGCTTTTCGACCACGTTGCGCGGCTCGGCCTTGCCCGGAAAACGGGCGAAGCGCGTGCCGCCGGTGCCGGCGCCCCAACTCGGCAAGGCCACCGCGAAGGTCTGCGCTTGCGCGGTCAGCTTCTCGATGTCCTGGCCGCGGCGGGCCAGCATACCGCCCAATGCCGCGTAGTCCTCGTCAAGGTTGGCGCGCAGTTTGGCGTTGTGCTCGGCCACGCGGCCGGTGTCGATCATGGTGCTGCTCATAAGGTCTCCTTCGTTATTTTTATAGGGGCGTATCGTGCGAACTGCTTATCGTGCGAACTGCTTAACGCGTGAACGCGCCAGCGTTGCCGGCATCGACGTTGAGGATGTTACCGGTGCTCTTGCCGGCTTTGTCGCTGGCCAGGAAGTACACGGCTTCGGCGATGTCTTCCGGCAGCACGCTCAGTTTCAGCATGCTGCGGTCGCGGTAGAATTTCTCGACGTCGTCGGCCTCGATTTTATTCGACTGGGCGCGTTCCTGCTTCCACTTTCCGTCCCAGATGCGCGAGCCGCGAATGACCGCGTCCGGATTGACGACGTTGACGCGGATGCCGTGCGGCGCGCCCTCCAGCGCGATGCAGCGCGCCAGGTGGATTTCCGCCGCCTTGGCGGTGCAGTAGGCCGAAGCCCCGGCCGACGCCACCAGGCCGTTTTTGCTGGCGACGAAAACCATGCTGCCGCCCAGTCCCTGCTGCTTCATGATGCGGAACGCGGCGCGGCTGGCCAGGAAGTAGCCGGTGACCAGGATGTCCTGGTTGCGCTGCCAGATTTCCAGCGTGGTGTCCTCCAGCGGCGCCGACGAGGCGATGCCGGCGTTGGAGATCAGCAGATCGACGCCGCCGAAGCGCAGCGCCGCCGCTTGCAGCACCGCTTCCACCGCTTCCTCGCTGGTGATGTTGGCGACGATGCTGCCGACGCTGTCCTTGCCGGCCGACTTCACCAGATCGGTGTGCGCCTGCGACAGCGCTTCCGGGTCGATATCGGTCAGCATGACGCAAGCGCCTTCCTGCAGCAGCTGCCTGGCGACCGCCTGGCCGATGCCGCCGGCGCCGCCGGTGACCAGCGCGATGCGGCCGGCCAGGCTTTTCGGCTTGGGCATGCGTTGCAGCTTCGCTTCTTCCAGCAGCCAGTATTCGATGTCGAAGGCTTCCTGTTCCGGCAGGCCCACATAGGTGTCGACGCCGTTGGCGCCGCGCATCACGTTGATCGCGTTGACATAGAACTCGCCAGCGATGCGCGCGGTGGCCTTGTCCTTCGCGAACGACAGCATGCCGACGCCGGGAATCAGGTAGATGATCGGATTGGCGTCGCGCACCGCCGGGCTGTTATCGCGCTTGCAGCGCTCGTAGTAGGCCACGTAGCCGGCGCGGTATTCTTCCAGCGCCTGATCGAGGCCGGCCACCAGTTGGTCGAAATCCGGTGCGAGCGGATCGAAGTCGATCACGAACGGGCGGATTTTGGTGCGCAGGAAGTGGTCCGGGCACGAGGTGCCCAGCGCCGCCAGCGGTTGCAGATCGCGGCTACAAACGAATTCCAGCACGGCGGCGCTGTCGTCGAAGTGACCGAGCTTGTATTCGTCGCGGCTGATTTTACCGCGCAATATCGGCATCAACTTCGCCGCCAGGGCGCCGCGCTGCTCGGCAGGCAGCGGCTCGATCGCCTGGCCGCCGAACGACGGCTGCTTCGAGTTCGCGGCCAGCCATTCCTCGGCGCGTTTGATGATCGCCAGCGTGGTTTCGTAGCAGGTCTTGGCGGTGTCGCCCCAGGTGAACAGGCCGTGGCCTTCGAGGATGATGCCCTTGAGGTTCGGCTGCGCCTTCGATACTTCTTCCAGTTTCAGGCCAAGGTCGTAGCCGGGACGCTGCCATGGCAGCCATCCCAACTCGCCCTCGAAGATTTTTTGCGTCAGCGCCTTGCTGCCGGCGCAGGCGGCGATGGCGATCACCGCGTCCGGATGCATGTGGTCGACGTGCTTGCGGGCGATGTAGGCGTGCAGCGGCGTGTCGATACTGGCGGCGCGGGGGTTCAGGTTGAAGGTGCAATGCGGCAGATAGGCCACCATCTCGTCTTCGAGCGCCAGGCCGCGATAGCGCGCCTTGAGCGCGTTGAGCTTATCCATGTACAGCGTCGAGAAGCCATCGAGCTTGATGCTGCCAAGGTCGCCGCCGGAGCCCTTCACCCACAGCACCTCGACCTGCTCGCCGCTGAGTGGATCGGCCATCATCACCTTGGCCGACGTGTTGCCGCCGCCGAAATTGGTGATCCTCAGATCCGACCCGAGCAGGTTGGACCGGTATAGCAACAGCTCCGGCTCGCTCATGGCTGCCGCAGCTTTGTCGTCCCAAAGCGAAGTGATCGGGGCCTGCTGCTGGGTTACATTCATTACTGATCTCCGTTGTTTGATTGTGCGTTTCGTCTTAGCGTCGATACGTGGTTCCATGCCGCCTTTGGCAACTGTAATCAGTAGAAATCAGCGGCGCATGGGTGTCAATGCACAAGCGCTCAACATGATGACCAAGTAGGAAATAATCATATCGATGATCGGAATGTGATTGGTTCCCGAAAATGATATCGAAACAATCAAATATTTGATCGACTAATGATTGACGGAATATTTTGAAATGTTTAGTCTTAGTAATTAATAAAGTCACACACCGGATCGGTCCCCCAGCAAACTGTGGCAGCGACGGTAGTAGTGGCGTAAAAAAGAGGAGACAACGATGGTAAATCACAAGCGCCGTAAACGTTTGCTGAAGCTGCTGGCCGAGCACAACACGGCCAGCGTGCCGCAGCTGGTCGACTGGCTCAGCGCATCCCCCGCCACCGTGCGCCGCGACATCAGCTGGCTCGCGGCCCGCAGCCTGCTGACCCGCACGCGGGGCGGCGCGGCAAATCTGGAGCAGAAAAAACGCAGCTTCACGCTCACCAGCGAGACCTTCCAACACAATATCCAGTGCTACGCCGAGCGCAAACGCGCCATCGCGCGCCACGCCGCCGGCATGTGCACCGAAGGCGAAACGATCATCATCAACGGCGGCACCACCACCTTCATGATGGCCGAATTCCTGGTCGACCAGCACCTGAAAATCCTCACCAACTCCTTTTTGATGGCCGAGCGCCTGCTGGTATCGAGCGAAAACGAGATCATTGTCCCCGGCGGCAAAGTCTATCGCGAGCAGAACGTCATCCTCAGCCCCTTCGATAACGACATCACCCAACACCACTACGCGGCCAAGATGTTCATGAGCGTCTACGGCCTGTCGTTGCTTGGTTTGATGGAGGCCGACCCGCTGCTGATCCAGGCCGAGAAGCGCCTGATCTCGCAGGCCGAGGAACTGATCGTGTTGGTCGACAGCTCCAAGTTCGCCAAGAAAGCGGGGCTGATCCTGTGCGGCTTGAACCGCGTCTCGACCGTCATCACCGACACCTACGCCTCCGATTCGGCGGTGCAGCTGCTGGAGCAATCGGGCGTGCGCGTGGTGACCGTGGAGCCGGAGGCGCTGCCGGCCCAGCACAATGCAAACCAGTTCAATCCACCGTTCGACTAC
>DASVTJ010000293.1:0-2825 GCA_036387635.1 Duganella sp. | reverse complement strand
GTTGGCCATCATCTCGCCGAGCTTGACCGGGCCGGCGGGTTGCCACGCCGGATTGAAGCCCAGCGCGTCTTTCGGGAACAGCATGACGACCGTGGAGCCGAGCAGGAAGCGGCCCAGCTCGTCGCCTTTTTTCAGCACGATGTTTTGATCGTCGTATTTCCACTCGCAAATCTGCGTCACGCGCGATGGGTTGACCACCCCATGCCAGACCGTGGCCATGCTGCCGACGATGGTAGCGCCGACCAGGGTCATGACGAACGGGCCGTTGGCGGTGTCGAACACGCACACCACGCGCTCGTTGCGGGCGAACAAGCCGGGAATGCCGCGCGCGGTGGTCGGATTGACCGAGAACAGTTCGCCCGGCACGTAAATCATGCGCGTCAGCTTGCCATCGCACGGCATATGGATGCGGTGGTAGTCGCGCGGACTCAGGTACAGGTTGGCGAAGCTGCCGTGCTGGAACCTGGCGGCCAGCGTGGCGTCGCCGCCGACCAGCGCGGTGGTAGTGAACTTGTGGCCCTTGGCCTGGAAGATCTGGTCGTCGTCGATGGCGCCGAACTGGCTGATGCGGCCGTCGACCGGGCAAATAAAGTCGGCCTCGGCCAGCGGACGGACGCCGGGGCGCAGCGCGCGGGTGAAGAATTCGTTAAAGCTCGGATAGCTGGCGATGTCCGGATTGAGCGCCTCGTCCATGTTGACGTTGTATTTGCCGACGAACCAGCGGATCAGCCGCGTGGTCATGGCGCCGCCTTTGGCGCCGGCCACGCGGCCGGCGAAGTTGGTCAACGCTCCCTTGGGGAGCAAGTACTGGG
Organism: Duganella sp.; assembly: GCA_036387635.1. Taxonomy (GTDB): domain Bacteria; phylum Pseudomonadota; class Gammaproteobacteria; order Burkholderiales; family Burkholderiaceae_D; genus Rugamonas. The sequence continues at coordinate 2,013 of DASVTJ010000293.1, read as the reverse complement.
GCAGAACGGCGAGACGGTCGGACACGATAGAAATCCATACATTAATAACGATCAAACATTATAACGCTCCGCCACGCCATATAAGTCGATTCATTTTTTCACTATTTATGTTTATGAAATTTCGTTAAACGGCATCGACTTATCCTGGATGAAGGCAACTGTCGCTTAAACCAAGGCATAATAGGCGCTCCCGTCTCCAAATCAACTTGCCCTTCCATGATGCCTGTCCGCCAACTCCGCTTGACGCAGATCGCTGCGGCCGTGCTTTCGCTTAGTTTTACCGCCGTCGGCGCGCATGCCGAGGTGGCCGCCACCACGGCAGCCGTCGCCGACGCCGCCGAGGCGGCCAATGCGGCCGATGCGGCCGATACGAAAGCCGCCGGCGCCGTCCAGCAGGCCGCCCCGCTGATGCAGAAGGTGCAGATCAAAGGCAGCGCGGCCAGCTACGACGCGCGCCGCGATGATACCGCTAGCAAGATCGTCGTCGGCAGCGAGGAAATCCAGAAATATGGCGACACCTCGGTGAACGACGTGCTCAAGCGGCTGCCCGGCATCACCGTCGGCGGCGCGGCGGGGCGTTCCGGCGGCGAGATCCGCATGCGCGGCCTGGGCGCCGGTTATACCCAGATTTTGATCAACGGCGAACGCGCGCCGGCCGGGTTCTCCATCGACAACCTGTCGCCGGACGTGATCGAACGCATCGAAGTGCTGCGCGCCGCCAGCGCCGAATTCAGCACGCAATCGATCGCCGGCACCATCAATATCGTGCTGAAGAAGGCCGTCAAGGTGGCCCAGCACGAGGTGAAGGTCAGCGGCGCCAAGGGTAAAAACTTCAGCTCGCCGAGTGCCAGCGTGCAACTGTCCGACAAGCGCGACGCCATGTCGTATTCGTTCGGCGGCAACGCCTGGCGCTATATGTACAACCGCACGACGCCGTCCACCGAAACCGGCGCCGACGCCGCCGGCGTGCCGAACGTGGGCCGTTCGGCCACCTGGCAAGACCAGGGCCGTTCCGACGGCTTCAACCTGTCGCCGCGCGTCAACTGGACCCTCGACGGCGGCGACACGCTGACCTCGCAAAGCTTCTTTAACCTGAACAAGTTCGAGAGCAACAGCCACAGCCGCACCAGCGTCAATTTGGCCGGCGACCAGGGCCCCAATTACGACCGCATCGACAGCACCTTCGACAGCCACAACGGCTACGGCCGCACCGATCTGAACTGGGTCCACAAGATGGCCGAGGGCGCCAAGCTGGATCTGAAGGCCGGCGTCAGCAAGAACCGCAACACCACCAATTCGCTGCAACTGGGCGGCAACCGGGGCGCGCCGCCCAACCTGCTGCGCACGGTGGAGTCGCACAGCGGCGAGCTTGGCTTTAGCACGCAGGGCAAGTATTCGACGCCGATGACCTTCGGCAGCCGCGTCGAAGGGGCCGACGAGGACCCGGTCGAGCATGCGCTGGCGCTGGGCTGGGACGCCGGCGTCACCGACCGCGACGACATCCGCATCCAGCGCGAGCAGGCGCTGCCGGGCAGCCTACCGCCCGACAACAACGACGAGGACTTCTCCGCCCGCGCCACCCGGGTGGCTTTTTATGGCCAGGACGAGTGGAACCTGACGCCGCGCTGGTCGATCTATACCGGCGTGCGCTGGGAAGGGCTGGAGACCTCGATCGAAGGCGACAACCTGGAGCCGGTGCGCCAGCGCTCCAGCGTGTTCAGCCCGCTAATGCAGACGCTGATCAAGCTGCTCAACAAAAAGGACCAGATCCGCGTGGCGCTGACGCGCACCTACAAGGCGCCGGCCACGTCGAGCCTGGTGCCGCGCCGCTTCACGTCGTCCAACAACAGCCGCCTCGACCCCGACCGCCGCGGCAATCCGCGCCTGAAGCCGGAAGTGGCGCTGGGCCTGGACGCGTCGTTCGAACATTACTGGGGCGAGGGCGGCATGCTCAGCGCCAGCGCCTCGGTGCGCCGCATCGAGGACTATATGCATCAGGGATTGGTGCAGGAG
>DASVTJ010000292.1:0-4273 GCA_036387635.1 Duganella sp. | reverse complement strand
GCGTGATCTGCGCCTTTCCCGACTGGTTCGCCGCGCCGCAGGTCGACTGGCCGCCCAACACCGTCTGCACCAGCTTCCCGCGCATGCCGGCGCCGCCCGGCGAAACGCTGAGCGCGGAGTTGCTGCGGTTTTTGGATGGCGCTGGCGGGGCAGGTTCGGATGCGGCGCCGATCGCCGTCACGCCCGGTTCGGCGATGGCCCACGGCGGCGCGTTCATCGAACGGGCCATCGCCGCCGCAGCGGCGCTGCAACGGCGCGTGGTGGTCATCACGCCGTACCGTGACCAGCTGCCGGCGACGTTGCCGGCCTTCGTCCACCACGTGCCGTACGCGCCGTTCGACGCGCTGGCACCGCGCGTGGCCGCCTTCGTGCACCACGGTGGCATCGGCACCAGCGCCACGGTGATGGCGGCCGGCAAGCCGCAATTGATCGTACCGTTCGCCTACGACCAACCCGACAACGGCATGCGCCTGACGCGGCTGGGCGTTGGCGCCATGGTCAAGCCGGACGCGCCGCTGGCCGACTGGATCGCCGCCTTGTCCGGCCTGCTGAACCAGCCTGCGGTGACGCAAGCGTGCGCCGCGCTGGCCGCGAAGCTGGCGGCCGAACGCCCGGCCGCCGAGCAGATCGCCGATCTGGTCGAGGCGCTCGTTGCGGACCAGCAGGCTTGAGCCCCGACTAGCTTCGACGCACGGGGTGGATGAGCACGCCGCCCATGCTTGGGTCCGGATCAGCCGGTGACCAACGCCACCGCGCCAGCCAAGCGGGCGGCCACCGCACGCTGCATGTTTTCAGGCGCGTTCTTCAGAAGTTGCGGCCAGTCCACCTTGGCTTGCGCGGCGACTTTTTTTGCGACCTGCACGATCCGGCTGCGACGAGTAACCTTTGCTTTTTCGAGCAGCGCGTCGAGGTCGTTCCACGTAAAGGCCCGCGATAGCACCACACCGGTCGTTCATCAGATCATATCGGGATCTAGACTCAGTTCGTCAATAAAAACTTCAAAGGTGGGCGCGACCTCAATTAACCGCATTCCCTCGTCATGTCGGCATAGCTTCACACTAGGGGGATTATCCGAAAAGTCGATAAAAAATTGGTCGCCCCCGCCAGTGTTGGCGAATGGAACCGCGTGATCGCCCAAGATCGCGCGCCAATGAGTCATTGCATACCATATGCTTTCTGTGCCTTTGTCACTCGCGATGAGATGGTAAAAGCGATTGACCGCGTAATGCCCATCCTGGCCTCCAACGGCATCGAATTCCGGATGACCTCCGTTCGCGGTCCGCAGAAGAAGAGATAATCCGGGTGGCAGCGACACTCCAAAAGCTTGTTCAAATTCAACAATGTCTTCGCTAGAGGGTGCAGGACGCTCCACGGCCTTGCCCCCTTCATTTATGTTCAGTTCACCCAGGTTTCTCATTATTTATTCGGCCGCGATTTTTTTGGAAAGAGAACCGGGTGACTGCTTTTGAACCGGACGCTGTCGATTGTACTCGACCGCAGGCGCGTATGCCGCGATAGCTCCCATCCACAACGGATGGCCTCGGCCGGCCATCACGTTCCCCGGGATCGAAGGGCTCGAAGTTCAGGCCAGCATTTGGGGCGGCGACAAATAGTCTAAAAACGCCCATTGACATCGGAACACTATGTTGCCAAGACTCTTGAAATCGAACATTCTTGCAACCTCAGTTTGAGCCCTGAAATCAGTGGTCGAAGTGGCGCCGTTACGACGGAAATCCGTGGCGTCTTATTGCCGGAAATTGACAAATGGCGCACCGCTTCAGGGATGCCCTCGTGGAGGCCGCAGGTAGCGAATGGAGGTGGTCATGGTTTGTTTTTGGTCGCGCGATACTTGGTGGAAGGTTCTTCCGACCGTAGTAGCTCGTCAATCAACGAAGGCGGGGCGCCCACGCCGGGTGGCTGTCCCAAAAACCGGCCGCCGGACTGGACAAAATTCTCCAGCTCGGGACGTAGCGCTTTCGGCACCAGCATCAGGTCCATGCCCAGCGCACGAGCCAAGACCAGCAGTGTCGATAAGCGCGGATCGATTTTCCCCGCCTCTGTCCGCTGCACCGTCATGCGACTGACGCCGGCACGCTGCGCCAGCAGTTGGTGCGTCAAGCCCGATGCCTTGCGCACCCTCTGAAGCTCATTCAACACATCGCTCACGGACGTACCCATTTCAACGAAAATTGAGCACAAGATTACTACGATAATGTTAGAAGTGGTGTCGAGATGAGTAGCGAGATACTCTTTCCTGGGTAAAAAGAGTACGAAGCTATACATTTTTATATTTTGCCCCCAGAACGGACCGCTTTATTTCAAGCCCACAGTCGGCCGGCGCCGCTATCAATATGCGTGAGGTACAGCCGCAGATCGAACTCGTACTGATGATAGTTCGGCTCCATGTAGGTGCACAGCTTGTAGAAGGGCTTGTCGTGCTGCTTTTCCTTCACGTGCGCCAGCTCGTGCACGGCGATCATGCGCAGGAACTCCAGCGGCACTTCCTTGAACATCGTCGCCACGCGAATTTCGTGCTTGGCCTTGAGCTTGCCGCCCTGCACGCGCGAGATCGACGTGTGCAATCCCAGCGCGTGATTGATCACGTGGATCTTGCTGTCGTATTCGACCTTGTTGATCGGCTCGGCGTTGCGCAGGTGTTCATCCTTCAAATCCTGCACGTAGTTGTACAGCGCCTTGTCGGTGCGCAGTTCGTGCGGCTTGGTGTAGCGCTTGAGCAGCACCTCGCCGAGCTTGTTTTGGGCAAGCAGTTGCGACACCTGCTGCTGCGTTTCTTGGGAATAGGCGCTGAGATACTTCAGGGAGGACATGGCGGGACGGCTGAAAAGATTCGAGGCGTGAATGTACCACAGCCATGACAAAGCGCGGTGCGTCGCGTACGATGGCGCAAACTTCCCAACGCCCAGCCATGCTCGACATCCTCGCCATCACCAGTCCCATCTACATCATTGTTTTGGCGGGCTATCTCGCCACGCGCCTGGGCGTGTTCGAGAAAGCCGACATGCGCGTGTTCGGCAAGTTCGTCCTCAACTTCGCGCTGCCGGCGCTGATCTTCAACGCGCTGGCGCAGCGCCACATCCGCGACGTGCTGCACCCGACGTACTTGCTGGCGTATCTGGGCGGCTCGTTGCTGATGCTGATGCTGGCCTATGTCGGCGGCCGCCGCCTGGGCGGGTTGAACCGCACGCGCAGCACTTTTTTGGCGATGGGCGTGTCGTGTTCGAACAGCAGTTTCATGGGCTTTCCGATTTTGCTGTTGATGGTGGCGCCGGTGGCCGGCGTGGCGCTGGCGTTGAACGTGATCGTGGAAAATCTGGTGATGTTGCCGCTGTTGCTGGCGATGGCGGAAAGCGCGCGCGGTGGCGGCGGCACCTTGCGCGAGGTCGTCGCGCAATCGCTGAAGCGGCTGGCGCGCAACCCGCTGGTGTTGTCGGTGACGGCGGGGCTGATCGTCAGCTTGGCGGAAGTGCAGTTGCCGCAGCCGGTGCTGCGCAGCGTGACGCTGTTTTCGCAGGCCAGCGGCGGGCTGTCGCTGTTCACCATCGGCGGCACGCTGGTTGGTTTGTCGTTGACGGCCGGATGGCAGCGCGTGCTGCCGGTCGTTGTCGGCAAGCTGGTCGGGCATCCGCTGGCGGTGTTGCTGGTGGTCTCGCTGCTGCCGCTGATCGGCGTGGCGCCGATGGAGCCGTCGCTGCGCGCGGCGGCGCTGTTGATGGCGGCGATGCCGATGCTGAGCATCTATCCGATTCTGGCGCAGGCTTATGGCGAGGCAGACCGCAGCGCCACCACGCTGTTGATCTGCATGGTGGCGTCGTTCTTCACGCTGAGCGCGTGGATGTGGCTGGTGCGCTAGCGCAGCCTCGGAATCACGTAGGGCGGATTAGCGTAGCGCAATCCACCATGCATGCGCCGCCGTCGGCTCGTGGCGGATTACGCCGTGCCGGCTAATCCGCCCACGTTGTCACCGTGGAGTGTCAGGTGGCGGCGTGGCCGGCGCCGCTGTCATCGCTGTTTCCCGCCCAACTACTTTTTCGAGCGCGGCGGTCTGCTTCTTGGCGTCGTTGAGCTTGGTGCGCACCTTGGCGACATCGCGCGCCGACACCGATCCCGCCGCGTTGTTCCACCCCTGGCGCAGGAACGTAGCCAATGCCGCCGCTTCGCTGTCGTCAAGCCGCTTGCCGAAGCCCGGCATCACCAGCACCGAGGGCGCCTTGTCGGTCGACGGCGTGCGCGCCCCTTCCAGAATCACGCTTAG
>DASVTJ010000291.1:0-5149 GCA_036387635.1 Duganella sp. | reverse complement strand
GTATCTGCTGCGGCCGCTGATAAACAAAGTCCCAGCGCAGATGGCTGAACACGATAATGGTCGGCATGCCGGCCGGCACGGAGTGAGGCACGTTCATTGGATTCTCCCCTGTCCCTTGCGGGTTGTTATGTTGGTGGATGTACCGTTGGAAAGCCGGCGCCGCGCCCACTGCCGACCGGGCCACGCTGGCGAGTCCGCGCTGGCGCGGTCGTCGTCACTAGTCAAACCGAAGCCGGCCGAAACTGAAGCGGGCCTTACCGTAGCGAGCGGCGTTTGAAAACGAAGTGAAGCAATCCTATCAACAATTGGATATTTTTTCAGTCCAATTCCGCTCGGAATTGAACGTCAAGCCTGGCGAAAGATCGATAGCATGGAGGGGAACAGACGGTCGCGCCGTCGCTTTTTAACGAGAGGAGCCGCATGAGTTTGGATGACAGTGTGCATGGAAGTTCGACCGGACGTTTGTTTGAGTATCCGCGCCCGCAACTAGTACGCGAGGAGTGGCAGTGCCTGAACGGCGAATGGGAGTTCGCCTTCGACGGCGACCGCCGCCACGGCATGGGCGGCGAGGACGTCGAATGGACCCACCGCATCAACGTGCCATTCGCGCCGGAGTCCGTCGCCAGCGGGCTGGGCGATCAATCCTTCCACCACGCTTGCTGGTACCGGCGCCGCTTCGAGCTGCCCCGGCGGGCGGCGCGCATGATGCTGCACTTCGGCGCGGTCGACTACCACGCCCGGGTGTGGGTCAACGGCATGCTGGTGGCCGACCACGAGGGCGGGCATACGCCGTTTTGTGCCGACATCACCGACGTGCTGGTCGACGGTCCGGTGCAGACGATCGTCGTGCGGGCCGAGGACGACCCGGCCGACCTGGCCAAGCCGCGCGGCAAGCAGGACTGGCAGCTCGAGCCGCATTCGATCTGGTATCCGCGCACCACCGGCATCTGGCAGACGGTGTGGATCGAGCCGCTGCCGGCCACCTATATCCGCTCGCTGCGCTGGACGCCGGTGTTCGACGGCTTCGAGCTCGGCTGCGAGGTGCTGGCCGGCGGCGACGTGCGCGGCGGCCTGTCGGTCGAGGTGCGCGTGACGCACGACGGCACCTTGCTGGCGGCCGACCGCTATCTGCTGGTGGGCATGGCGGCCACCCGCAAGATCGTGCTGTCGGACCCCGGCATCGACGATTCGCGCAACGACTTGTTGTGGAGCCCGGAGAGTCCGACCTTGCTCGACGCCGAGCTGACCCTGTACGACGGCGACCAGGTGATCGACCGCGTCGGCTCGTATACGGCGATGCGCTCGGTGGCGATCAACCGCGACCGCTTCATGCTCAACGGCCGCCCGTATCCGCTGCGGCTGGTGCTCGACCAGGGCTACTGGCCGGACACCTTGATGACGGCGCCGTCTGACCACGCGCTGCGGCGCGATGTCGAACTGGCCAAGGAGATGGGCTTCAACGGCGTACGCAAGCACCAGAAAATCGAGGATCCGCGCTACCTGTACTGGGCCGACCGGCTCGGGCTGCTCGTGTGGGAAGAGATGCCGTCGGCCTACGCGTTCAGCGCACGCGCCATCACGCGCCTGCTCAAGGAGTGGACCGAGGCCATCGAACGCGATTACAGCCATCCGTGCGTGATCGTCTGGGTGCCGTTCAACGAGTCGTGGGGCGTGCCGAACCTGACGTCGACGCAGGCGCACCGCAACGCCGTCGAGGCGCTGTACCACATGACGCGCATGCTCGACGCCACGCGGCCGGTGATCGGCAACGACGGCTGGGAGGCGTCGGCCACCGATATCCTCGGCATCCATGATTACGACAGCGATCCGGAAAAGCTGCGGCAGCGCTACGCCGTCACCGATCCGGTGCGCACCTTGTTCGACCAGCGCCGCCCCGGCGGGCGCATCCTGACGCTGGACGGTTTCCCGCATCGCGGCCAGCCGATCGTGCTGACCGAATTCGGCGGCATCGCCTTCGATCCGAACGCGCCGCCGCACCACACCTGGGGCTACTCGCGCGTGGGGGATCCCGACACCTATCTGACGCGCTACCGCACGCTGCTCCAGGTGGTCAACGAGACCGTGATGTTCAGCGGTTTTTGCTACACGCAGTTCGCCGACACCTTCCAGGAAACGAACGGTCTGCTGAACGCGGACCGCAGTCCGAAGGTGCCGTTGGCGCAGATCAGCGCGGCCACCCGCAACGTGCCGGAAGGCGAGCAGGGCGAGGTGTTGAAAGGCAATGATGCGGTTTAGTCCTACGTGACGAGCAGCCGTGTGCTGACAAGGGCCCGATGAGCTGGACGTAGAATGCAGTGGTCGGGATCATTTGTCGACGCGGCAAGATTCGGACGGGGATAAAAAATCGCGTCAACACCTTTCGGTGCAGCGCTCAACCAAATATCAGGGGGAAATAAAATGAACTTTATCGGATGGATCATCATTGGCGGTCTGTTGGGCTGGATTGCGAGCAAAGTCATGAACACGGATGCTCAGCAAGGCATTATCTTGAACGTTGTCGTCGGGATCATCGGCGCCTTCCTCGGCGGCCTGGTCATCGCACCGCTGCTCGGCACCGGCACCATCAACGATGGCGACTTCAGCCTTGGTTCGTTGGGCGTATCCTTCCTCGGCGCGATCATCCTGCTGGCGATTGCCAACCTCGTCTTCCGCGGACGCACCCGCTAAGGCAACGGCCTCGGCGCAGCATCAACAACACCGCCCTCGTGGCGGTGTTGTTGTTTGTGCGGCGCCGGCGATGTCGAGCGCCGCGCCGCAAGCGGCCCATCGGTAACGCGTAAAATAGCGGGTTGGCCCTGCGATGGACGCGTTGAGGAAACTGAATATGCAAGATGGGAAGGTCGCCGCGCGGTTTCGCCCGGAGCTGGCGCGCTGGCGCCAGTTGGTCACGCCTGCCTGGCTGGCGGCGTTGACGGCCGGCGCGGCGGTGGCCGCGCCGCCGTCGGCGGACTGGTGTTTGCTGGAAGTGGGCTGCGGCGTGGCCGCCTTGTTCGAGCATGCGCACATTCCCGGCGCCGCCTACATCGATAGCGGCGCGTTCGAGGCGGGACCGTTGTGGAACAAGGTCGGCGACGACGTTTTGTCGAACATACTGCGCGCGCGCGGCATCCGCCACGACACCACCGTCATTCTCTATGGCCGCAACAACCTGGCCGCCGCGCGCCTTGCGCATTTGCTGCTGTATGCCGGCGTGGCCGATGTCCGTCTGCTCGACGGCGGCTTCGCGTCGTGGCAGGCGGGCGGTCATGGCTGCGCGCGCGGCGCCGGCGCCGGTGCACACCGGGCGCGCCAGCCCGCCGTCGACTTCGGCGTCGCCATGCCCGCGCATCCTGAATATCTGATCGGCACCGAGGAAGCGCGCGCGTTGCTGGCGCGGCCCGACGGCGCGCTGGTCAGCGTGCGCAGCGAGGCCGAATTCCTGGGCAAGGTGTCCGGCTACAGCTATATCGCCGCGCGCGGCGACATTCCCGGCGCGCGCTGGGGCCGCGCCGGCGCCGATGGCGACGTCAACAGCATGAGCGCCTACCAGGACGCCGACGGTTGCATGAAATCGGCCGATGAGCTCGCCCTGCAATGGCGGCAACAAGGCATCGTCGCGCATCAGCGCGTGGCGTTTTATTGCGGCACCGGATGGCGCGCGTCGATGGCGTTTTTCTACGCGTGGCTGATGGGCTGGCCGCGCGTCGCCGTCTACGACGGCGGCTGGCTGGAGTGGAGCGGCGATGCGGCCAATCCGGTGCTGGTGCGGGCCGCCGATTGCCGGCCGTCGTCGCCGGACGCCGCGCGGCGCGGGGTAATTTTTTGTCCGATTGAGCAAGATCAAAGGTAGGGCGGGTTGCAATGCTAACGTGGGTGCCTTCCCATCCGAAGCTCCATCATGCATGTTCTAGACATCACCATGTATTACGCCGTCGAGGGCGGCGGCATCAGCAGCTATCTCAATGCCAAGGCCAACTGGCTGGCGCGCAACGGCCACGCGCGGCACACCATTCTCAGCTCGAGCGTCAGCCCAGGTTTTAACTCCAGCCCCGGATCCGGCGTCAACGGATGCGGCGGTAAGTCGTCGGTCATCGCCCTGCCCGGTATCGCGCTGCCCGGCATCAACGGCTATCGGCTGCCGTCTTCGCTGCGCACGCCCGCGCGCATCGTCCAGCGCTGCCGGCCCGACGTGCTCGAAGTCGGCGACGCCGGTCCGTGCGCGCTGGCCGCGTTGCATGCGCGGCGCCGCTTGCAGGTGCCGCTGGTCGGCTTCTACCACTCGGACCTGCACGCGCTGGTCGGGCAGCGTTTCGGCCCGCGGGCGGCGGCGCTGGCCGGCAAATATCTGCGGCACGTTTATCGCCAGTTCGACCTGGTGCTCGCGCCCAGCAAACTGATGGTGCATCGGCTCAACCAGTTGGGCGTGACGGGCGCCGTCCATCAACCGCTGGGCGTCGATACCGGCGTGTTCCATCCCGGCCAGCGCGACAGCGGGCTGCGCGCGCGCCTCGGCCTGCCCGCCGAAACACGCCTGCTGGTCTACGCCGGCCGTTTCACGCCGCAAAAAAAGCTGGGCTTGCTGATCGAGGCGGTGCGCCGCCTCGGGCATCCGTATCATTTGCTGCTGGTTGGCGCCGGCAACACGCCGCCCGCTTCGTTCAACAGCACGATATTGCCGTTCGAGCGCGATCCGGCGACACTGGCGCGGCTGCTGGCCGGCTGCGATCTGCTGACCCATCCCGCCGATGGCGAAACCTTCGGCCTGATCGCCCTGGAGGCGATGGCGTGCGGCCTGCCGGTCCTGGGCACGGGCGGCGGCGTGGCCGAACTGATCGATTCGGGCACCGGACTGGTGGTCGAACCCGACAGCGCCGGCAGCCTGAGCGAAGGCATCGAGGCGCTGTTCGCCACCGATCTGGCGCGGCTCGGCGCCAACGCCCGCCGCAAGGCTTGCGCCCATTTCGACTGGAACCGCATCATGCCGCAACTGATGGAGCGCTACACCGGGTTGCTGGCGTCGCGCCGGCGCGCCGCGCTGGAAGCCGAGTGCTGCCTTGTGGAATAACGGCAACAGCAAGGCGCTGTGCGTCTCGATCCACGACGTCGCGCCCGCCACATGGCCGGCGTGCCAGCAATTGCTGCGCGCGAT
>DASVTJ010000290.1:0-5527 GCA_036387635.1 Duganella sp. | reverse complement strand
TCCAGCGGGCTGTTGGTCAGAAGATTTTTCATCTTCCATTTGTACGTGAAGCCCGTGCGGCTCGAACCGTTGACATCGGAGCGCAGCACGATGAATGGTTTGCCTTCGACCATGATGATATTGCCAACACGAATTTCTTTTGCAGGTTTCATAGGGAGTGTACGTAAAAAGTAGGTTGCGTAAAAATCATCTGTCGCCGGGCTAGAAGCCGTCAGCTCACGGTTGATCCAGTAAAAATGTGCTAGAGATTAACCAGGCATTATACCCGGCTTTTCCCGCCCCGCCTATCTTAGCGTCGCGGCAAAGCTCATCAGGTTGGCGGCCAGATCGCCGTTGGCCAACATCCGTTGCCGCCATTGCTCGGCGCGCGACGCCATTTGCGGCATCTCGCCGTGCAACGCGCGCCAGCGCGCCGGCCAACCGACCTGCCCGTCGTCGGCCGGTGCGTCGTTCCAGGCCAGCGAAAACTGTTCCAGGCCCGGCAGGCCATCGGCGTAGCGCCCGAGGAAGGCGCGCAGCTTCTTGTGGTGCAGATTGTCGTCTTGCGGATAGATGTGCCAGACGAACGGCTTACCGGCCCATTGCGCGCGCACGAAGGAATCCTCGCCGCGCACGAAGTTCAGGTCGCAGGCCCACAGCAGCTTGTCGTAGTCCGGTTGCGGCACGAACGGCAGCACTTGCACCGTCAGCGCGCCGTGGGTCGCCGCCGCGCCGGCCAAGGCCGGGCCGCCGATGAAGTCGCGCACCGCTTCGGCGGCGACGCCCTCCGGCACCAGGCAAACGGTCGCGTCGGCGCCGCCCCGCCAGTGGTCGAACAGCGCGGCCATCGGCGCGTGCGGGTAGCAGAACAGCGACACCTTGGTTGCCGCCAGCGTCGCCGCCATCGCCGCCGGCGCGATGCCGAGGCCGGCCAGAAACGCCGTCATCGCGGCCGGGTCCGACTGGAATTGCAAGCGTTGCTCGTCGAGCGCGGCTTCGCGGAGCAGGCCGCCGGTCTTGTCGGTAAAGCCGGGAAAGAAAAAATGCTTGGTCAGCGGCAGGCGCGGATGCGGCGACGTCAGCCGGTGACAGCCCTCCACCCACTCCTCCGCCGTCAAGCCTTCCAGATTGAACCAGACGGGACGCGTCGGGCAATCTGCCATCGCGGCGATGTAGCCGGGCGGCAGGTCGCAAGCGAAAAACTCGATGACGATATCGGCGACGTCGGCCGCGCTGTAGACGCCATCCTGGTCGCGCCAGTGGCGCACGGTGACGGCGTCGATTTGCTGGGTCTCGGCGCCGGTGTCCACCTGCGGGCAGATGCGCCGGAAGCTGACCAGATCGTCGACCCAGAGGCGCACGGCAAGCCCGTGCTCGCGTTGCAGCTGGCGGGCAAGACGCCAGCAAATACCGATGTCGCCGTAGTTGTCGACGACGCGGCAGAAGAGATCGAGGCGGTGCAAAGTCATGGAGGAATGCGGTTTACAAACGAGGCTGGATGATACCTGATTAACACCATGCGGGAACCAAGAATACCAAAACTCCCGCCGCCGTTCAGGGTCCAAATAATTCCAGCGCGGCCCAGTGCGGGCAGGTTTCCTGAGTTGCGGTGCTGGAACATCCATCAACAAGAATCGACAATATCAACGAACAACAAGGAGATGTCATGAATGAGTTTCAACAATACTACGGGCAACAGTTAGCCCCCCAACAAATGGGCCAGATGGGCATGGGTATGGGCATGGGCGGCATCGGTCAACCGGGCGGCGGCATGGCGCCCATGGGCTTCCTCGGCGGCATGTTCGGCGCGCCGTTGGGCGGACTGATCGGGCGCGGCATCGGCGGCCTGTTCGGCAACGCCAAGCTCGGCAACCAGATCGGCCAGGTGGCCGGCGGCATCGGCGGCTCCTTCCTGCCCCTCGGCGCTGACCCGATCAGCGCGGCGTACGCGCAACAGGCGCAGCAACAACAGCTACAGCAACTGCACCAACTGCAGCTTCAACAGCAAATGCAGCAGATGCAGCAGATGGCGCAACCTGGCGACATGTCGCCGCAGGGCTGGTTCGCCAACATGGTGAAACAGGTGGCGCGGCCATTGGGCGGCGCGATCGGTGGCGCCTTGGGCAACGCCGGCATGGGCAGCACCATCGGCGGAATCGCCGGTCAACTGGGCGGCATGCTGCCGTTCGGCGCCGACCCGTTGTCGATGGCCTATGCGCAACAGGCGCAACAGGAAGCGCAGCTGCAGCAGATGCAGCAGATGCAACAACCAGGCCTGATGCCGCAGGGCGGCTGGTTCGGCAACATTATTAAGCAGGTCGCCAGGCCGCTTGGGGGCGCCATCGGCGGCGCGTTCGGCAACGCCGGCATGGGCAACACCATCGGCGGCATCGCCGGCCAGTTGGGCGGCATGCTGCCGTTCGGCGCAGACCCCGTTTCGCAAGCGTACGGACAACAGGCTCAACAGGAGGCGCAGATGCAGCAACTGCACCTGCAAAGCCTCATGCAAGGCATGGGGCCGAACCTCGGATCGCAAGGCGGCTGGCTGAGCAACCTGCTGCGCAACCGGCCCTACAGCAGCCACATCTCGCCGACCTTCGGCAACACCGGCATCGCCGGTCCGCGCATCGGCAGCCTGCCAACCGGGCAAAACACCAGCTTCCTGCCCTTTGGCGCGGACCCGATGGCGCAGGCGTACGCCCAGCAGGAAGCACAGATGCAGCAAATGCAGCAAATGCAGCCTCAGGATGCGCAGGGCTTGTCGCCACAGGGCGGCTGGTTCGGCAATCTGATCAGGAACGTTGCCCAGCCCTTGGGCGGAGCCATTGGCGGCGCATTCGGCAACGCTGGACTGGGCAACAGCATCGGCGACATCGCCGGGCACTTGGGCGGCATGCTGCCGTTCGGCACCGATCCGATCATGGCAGCGTATGCGCAACAGGCGGCACAGCAGGCACAGCAGGCACAGCAAGCGCAACTTGCCCAGTTGGCGCAGCAGGGGCAAATGGGGCACATAGGCCAGATGGGCCAGATGGGTCAGATGGGTCAGCCGGGCAACGGCGCCATGTACGGCGGTCAACAGACGCTGCATTGATGGCGCGCCGATCCGCTTCCGGGCCGCGCGCCCCATGCGGCACGCTGATCACACGCTGAGGCGACGGCGCCACCCGCGCCGTCCTTGCCCTCCTGCGGCCCGGCCGTGGAGGGCGCTGTTTTGAGGAGAATCCCATGACCCAAGCGCCCACCGCGCCGGGCAAGACCAGATATCTGGTGCACGGCGCCTGCGGCTCGTTGCTGGCGGACTTCCTGGCGCTGGCCGAAACCGACCCCGACATCACAGTGGCGGATCTGATCGGCCCGCGCGGACAGCCGCACACCGCCGTGCTGGAAATTACCGCCGAGACCGCGCAACGGCTGCAACGGCAGTTCCGCCACGCCGGCACTCCCTCCCATCAATTAACGATAGAGCCGGACCGGCCATTGTCGATGTACGACAGCGGCGCGTTCGGTCCGATTTGAAAGGAATCACCATGCCCAAAAATCCCAACGGCGGCGCACCGATGCCGCCGGACCCCACATCAAGCGGCGTCGAACCGTCCGCCGCGCCCGCCAGTGAAGGCCGCGGCGGCCGTGGCTCAAGCGGCGCAAGCTCCGGCGGCGGCTCAGGCGGCGGCGCTTCATCGGCCGGTAGCGCTTCATCGGCCGGCGGCGGCGCCGCAGCCGGCAGTTCCGGCGGCATTGGCGACGACGCCGACAGCGGCGCACCCGGCGCAACGGCGGCCGTCAGCGGCACCGACGCCGACACCGGCCAGACCGACACCGCCACTGTCAGCGACGGCGCCGGTGGCGGCCCTGGCACCAGCACCAGCACCAGCACCAGCGCCACCGGCACCGGCGCCGGCGCCAGTCCTGGCGGCAGCACCGCAGGCACCGCAGACAGCAACACCGCGCGCGCCATCGACGGCGGCGGCCGCGCCATCGGCTCGCGCAAGAAACAATTCGTCATCGCGCCGCGCCACGCGCCCGAAGGCCTGCAGGCGCTGGGCTTCCAGCCGCTGCAATTTTCAGCGCTCGAACAGGCGCTGCGCGACAGCCCCGATATCGACCTGGTCGACACCGTTGGCCCGAAATCTGTGATGGGCGCGCTATCCGACGGCATGGGCGGCAGCCAGGGCGTGCTGGTGGCACGCATGACGGAGCAGAAGGCGGCGCTGTTGCACCAGCAAGGCCAAGGCCGCCTACTGGTCGAGCGCGACCAGCACCTGAGCTTGATGGAGCCGGCGCTGCGCCAGCCGCAGATGGTCACCGGCATGCTGCCCAACGGCGGCGGGCCGGTCGTCAACGCCGTCATCAGCGTGCTCGGCAAAGACGGCGCGCCGCTGGCCGACGCCGAGGTGTCGCTGTTCGGCGGCATGATGCCGGCCACCGGCAAGACCGACGCCAACGGGCAGGTGACGTTGTCGCTGTTCGGCGAGACGCCGGAATCGATCAGCGGCCTGTACGTCAAGCCAAAGGCCGATTACTGGAGCTTTTACCAGCGCGATCCCGACATCAGCACCGACGAAGCGAACGTGGTGGCGCTGCGCGCGTTGTCGGACTGGCCGGCGCTGGCCGGCCTGCCGCGCCAGCGCGCGCTCGGCTGGGGCCAGAAGGCGATGCGGCTCGATCAATTACCCGGCACGTATCGCGGCCAGGGCATCAGGATCGCCGTCGTCGATTCGGGCGCGGCCACCACGCACGATAATCTGCACGGCGTCAAAGCCGGCTTCGACGTGCTGAACAAAAAAACCAATCCCAACGGCTGGGATCAGGACACGATGGGCCACGGCACCCACTGCACCGGCGTCATCGCTGCGGCCGACATCGCCTCTGGCATGCGCGGCTTCGCGCCGGACGCCGAGGTGCACGCCTGCAAGCTGTTCCCCGGCGGCCAGGTCAGCCAGCTGATCGACGCGCTCGAGTACTGCATCGACAAGCAAATCGACATCGTCAACCTGAGCCTGGGCGGCGCCGAGGTGTCCGAGGCGCTCGAGCAGCAGATCCTGCGCGCCAAGCGCGCCGGCATCGCCTGCATCGTCGCGGCCGGCAATTCGGGCGGCCCGGTGCAATATCCGGCCTCGTCGCCCAACGTGCTGGCGGTAGCCGCGATCGGCAAGCTCGACGAATTCCCCACCGACAGCTACCACGCGCAAACGCTCGACGCCAACGTCGACGCCTTCGGCTACTTCACCGCCAAGTTCAGCTGTTTCGGGCCGCAGGTGGCCGTCTGCGGTCCGGGCGTGGCGATCACGTCATGCGTGCCGCCGAATAATTACGCGGCTTGGGACGGCACGTCGATGGCCACGCCGCACATCAGCGGCCTGGCGGCGCTGGTGCTGGCGCACCATCCGGACTTCCAGACGCCGCCGTACAAGGCGCGCGGCGCCGAACGGGTCGAGCGGCTGTTCCAGATCATCCGCGCCAGCGCGCGCCGCGTCAGCCTGGGCGACCAGAGCCGCACCGGCTTCGGCATGCCCGATGTGCTGGTGGCGGTCGGCCTGCAGACGGC
>DASVTJ010000289.1:0-1859 GCA_036387635.1 Duganella sp. | reverse complement strand
AATGCCTGCCAGCCCGGCTGCGCGCGGCGCGCTGCTTCGACGGCGCGATCGACGTCGGCGCCGGTGGCCTGCGTCAGGTCGGCCAGCTTGCCAGCATCGGCCGGATTGGTCGAGGCGAACAGTTCGCCCGGCTCGCTCCAGGCGTTGTCGATGAACAGACCGAAGGCGCGGCCATGCTGCTCCAGCCACGCTTGCGCTTCTTTTTGGCTTTCGGGTGCTGGGCCGTATTCCATGGTATTCAGGATCTCTTTGATTGATGGCATGACGTGTCCGTATAGGTTTTGCAAACTGCGTTATGGCTGCGCGTGGCGGTGAGCGAGGTGTACTCGGCCGGCTTGAAGACGATGGTGTTACCGGCGGCCAGCGCCGGCGCGATTTTCCATGCCAGCATCAGCACCGGGAAGTTCCAGGGCACGATCTGGCCGACCACGCCGACGGCGCGGTAGTCGGCGAATTCTTCCGACTGCAGCTGGGCCCAGCCGGCGTGGTGGTAGAAGTGGCGTGCGGCCAGCGGCAAGTCGGCATCGCGGGTTTCGCGGATGGTCTTGCCGTTGTCGAGGGTTTCCAGCACCGCGAACAGGCGCGCGTGCTTTTGCAGCAGGCGTGCGATCGAATACATGATTTTGGCGCGGCCATGGCCGCCCAGCGCCACCCAGCCCGGCTGCGCGCGGCGCGCGGCTTCGACGGCGCGGTTCACGTCATCCGAAGTCGCTTGCGTCACCTGTGCGAGTTCGCTGCCGTCGGCCGGGTTGTTCGAGGCGAAGGTTTCGGCGCCCTCGGTCCACGCGTTGTCGATGAACAGTCCAAAACGGCGTCCGTGCTGGTCCAGCCACGCTTGTGCTTCTTTGGTGCTCTCGGGTGCGGGGCCGTAATCCATGGTTTGCAGAATCTCTTTAATTGTTGGCATGACGAATCCGTTCGGTGTTTAAGGTTGCGCGTGGCGGTGTGCGGCCGAGTAGGCGCCGGTCACGTAGTGCTCGAGCTGGCGCTCGATGTCGGTCATCAGGCTCGAGGCGCCGATGCGGAACAGGTGCGGCTGCAGCCAGTCGTTGCCCAGCTCTTCCTTCATGACGGTCAGGTACTGCAGCGCGGACTTCGCCGTGCTCACGCCGCCGGCCGGCTTGTAGCCGACCTGGAAACCGGTCTGCTCGTAGTATTCGCGGATCGCGCGGGTCATCACCAGCGACACGGGAATGGTCGCGTTCACGCCTTCCTTGCCGGTCGAGGTCTTGATGAAATCGGCGCCGGCCATCATGCAGACCCACGAGGCCTTGGCCACGTTGTCCAGCGTGACCAGGTCGCCGGTGGCGAGAATCGCTTTCACGTGGGCTTCGCCGCAGGCGGCGCGGTAGGCGACCATCTCGTCGTACAGGGCCTGCCAGTTACCGGTCAGGACGTGCTGGCGGGTGATGACGATGTCGATCTCGGTGGCGCCGGCGGCGACCGACAATTCGATTTCGCGCAGCTTGGTCTCGAGGCTCGACAGGCCGGCCGGGAAGGCGGTCGACACGGCGGCGATCGGCAGGCGGCCCTGCAGGATCTTGACGGCCGGGGTGATCATCTCGTGGTACACGCAAACGGCGCCGGTGGTCAGCGACTCCAGGCCCAGTGCCTGCATCAGGTCGGCGCGCAGCGGGCGCATCGCCTTCATGCACAGGCGCTCGACGCGGCCCGGGGTGTCGTCGCCGCCGAGGGTGGTCAGGTCCATGCACTGCACGGCGCGGATCAGCCAGGCGGCCTGGTATTCCTTCTTGACCGTGCGCCGGTTCGCCAGGCTGGCGGCGCGGCGGTCGGCCGCATTGCGGTTGACCTTGATGTTGTTCACCCAGCCGAGGTCGAGGCCGACGGCGGTGTTACGT
>DASVTJ010000288.1:0-1860 GCA_036387635.1 Duganella sp. | reverse complement strand
GCATCCCGGCGCAGGTGGCGGCGCATTTGTTCGAACCGTTTTTCACCACCAAGCCATCGGGCAAGGGATTGGGACTGGGGTTGGCGATCTCGTCGTCGATCGTGCAAGCGATGAACGGCCAGTTGACGGCGCATAATCGGGCAGAAGGCGGCGCCCGCTTCGAACTGCGGCTGCCGCGCCTACAACAGGCGCAACAAGCGCAATAAGGAGCATGACGTGCAGGTTATTTTGATCGAAGACGAAGCCGCGTTGCGCCTGGCCACCAGCCAGACGCTGGAACTGGGCGGCTTCAACGTGCAGGCGTGCGCCAGCGCCGAGGAAGCGCAAGCGTTGCTGCGCGCCGACTATGCCGGCGTCATCGTCACCGACGTGCGCCTGCCGGGCCGCTCCGGCCTCGACGTGCTGGCGCAGGTCGCCGCGCTTGACGCCGAATTGCCGGTCATTGTGGTCACCGGCCACGGCGACGTCGAGATGGCGGTGGCCGCCATGCGCGGCGGCGCCTACGATTTCATCGAAAAGCCATTCGCCAGCGGGCGCCTGCTCGACGCCGTGCGGCGCGCGCAGGAGCGGCGCCGGCTGGTGCTGGAAAACCGCCAGCTGCGCACCGACCGCGCCCAGCATCCCGACCTGCCGGATTTGATCGGCCGCTCGGCCGCCATCGAACAATTGAAAGTCCTGGTGCGCAACATCGCCCCGGCCGGCGTCGATGTGCTGATCAACGGCCAGACCGGCACCGGCAAGGAAGTCGTCGCCCGGCTGTTGCACGCGGCCAGCGGACGCAAGGGCAACTTCGTCGCCATCAATTGCGGCGCCTTGCCCGAATCCGTGTTCGAAAGCGAAATCTTCGGCCACGAAGCGGGCGCCTTCACCGGCGCGCAAAAGCGCCGCGTGGGCAAGCTTGAGTTCGCGCAGGGCGGCACCGTTTTCCTCGACGAGATCGAAAGCATGCCGATGGCCTTGCAGGTCAAGCTGCTGCGCGTGCTACAGGAGCGCAAGCTCGAGCGCCTCGGCGGCAATGACTCGGTCGCGCTCGAGTGCTCGATCGTTGCCGCCACCAAGGTCGACCTGCTGCAACTGAGCGCGCAGGGACGGTTCCGCGAGGATTTGTACTACCGCATCGGCGTGGTCAGCATCGACCTGCCGCGCCTGCGCGACCGGCGCGACGACATTCCGCTGCTGCTGGCCCACTTCGCCGCCGACGCGGCCGCGCGCTATCGGCGCCAGGTGCCGGTGTGGAGCGCACAGCAGATGGCGCAATGGCAGGCGGGAGACTGGCCGGGCAACGTGCGCGAACTGCGCAACTTCGCCGAGCGGCTGGTGTTGGGCATCGCCCCGGCCGCTGGTGGGCCGCTTGCTGACACGGGCGCGAAGGGGGAGGCTGGGACCGACCTGGGCGCAAATGTTGGCGTTGGCGTTGGCGTACCGCTGCCGCAGCAAGTCGACCAGCACGAGCGCGAACTGATCGTGCAGGCGCTTGCCATCGCCGACGGCAACGTCGCGCTGGCGGCGGACAACCTGATGGTGCCGCGCAAGACCCTTTACGACAAGTTGAAGAAATACCAGATCGGCACCGGCCGCAAATAGCGCGCGCAAAACGCGGACGTAAAAAACCGGCCACGCAGGCCGGTTTCGATGGATGCGGCTGAACGGCTTGGCGCTTACTTCGGATGTGCGGTATCGACGGTGTTTTCAGGTGGCGCCGCCCCGGCTGCTGGCGCTGCTGGCGCGGCCGGCACTTCCGGTTCCTTGAACTTGGCGCCGGACTGGTTGGTCATAAAGACCACCGCGCGCGCCACTTCCACATCGTCCAGATCGGGATTGCCGCCTTTGGCCGGCATCGCGCGGATGCCTTCGATCGCG
>DASVTJ010000287.1:0-10322 GCA_036387635.1 Duganella sp. | reverse complement strand
TCGAACAGCGGCTTGGCGCCGAATTGCATGGTGATGTTTGCGGTGGATAGCATTCTGAATTGGGCTTTTCTGTATTAAATCATGCCGTTAGGCGGAAATGCCAGATTATACAGCACCCACCGTGCGGCGCCCGGCGACAGGCTGCGAAACATGGGCTAGAATTGCCCCATCATGGAAGCACGCATCGCTAAACTCGAGGAGTTCGCCACCGACGCCAAGGAACGCTTGGCGCGGATAGAGGCGCGCCAGACGGAACTGGCCGACAAGGTCGGCGCGCTGCAAGTCGAGATGCATAAGGGGTTCGCCGACATGATCAAATGGGTGGTCGGCACCGCTATCGTGTTGGGCGGCACTGCGCTCACTGTAATCACATTCGTGCTCAACAACGCGACGCCCAAGCCGGCCCCGGCCACCCCGCCCTCGGTCGTCGTCTATGCCCAGCCCGTTCCAGTCCCCGCACCGGCAACGTCGACGCCAAAGCCCCCTCCGCAATAAAGTCACACTTACTGCGCAGCGCGATATCCAAATGCCGCGCTGATCTGCAGATTTCAGCACAAACCAATATACCGCTCACGCAACTGATCAGTTTCCGCTCACGCGCGTGATTGTTTCTTATCTGGCAAGCCATACCGCTGTTTTCGACACTAGACTAAGCGCTCATATATTAGTCCGGCGACAACAGCCGGCTTAAAAATAGGGCCGCAAAGGCCAGCCAGGGAGACAGACAATGCACAGCCATATTGACCACCGCGCAACGCGCGCGCCTCGTAACCGCAACGCCCTCAGCTCACTCAATATCAACCCGCTGGACCTGAAGCCGGTCGCCTACGCCGTCTCGATCGCCCTCGCCTCGCTGGTCGCCGCCAATGCCGCCAACGCGCAGGAAGTCCGGTCGCAAGCAGCGGCGGCGCCGGCGGCCCAGGCCCAAGCGTCCGCACCCGCAGCCGGGGCGCCGGCCGCCGGGACGCCGGCCGCCGGGGCGCCGGCCGCCAGCATCAACACCGTGGTCGTGCAAGGCCAGCGTGCGGCGCAGCAATCCGGCATCGACCGCAAGAAAAACGCCGCCACCGCGATGGACTCGATCGTCGCCGACGACGTTGGCGCCTTCCCCGACCGCAACATCGGCGAGGCGATCTCGCGCATCTCCGGCGTCGCCCTCGACCGCGGCGACTTCGGCGAAGGCGTCAGCGTCGCCATCCGCGGCAACGGCGCCGACCTGACCCGCGTCGAGATCGACGGCCAGGGCGTGCAATCGGCCGGCGGCACCGACATGAACGGCGGCGGCGGGCGCGGCGTCGAATTCCGCTCGCTGTCGGCCGACCTGATCAAGAGCGTCGACGTCGTCAAGGGTTCCACCGCCGACATGACCGAAGGCTCGCTCGGCGGCGGCATCATCATCAAGACGCGCACCAGCCTGGACTTCAAGGAACCGTTCTACTCGCTGCGCGTGGCCGGCTCGCAAGGCTCGCTCAACAAGGTATGGTCACCCGACGGCAACCTGATCCTGACCCGCAAATTCCTCGACAACCGCCTCGGCCTGATGCTCAACGCCTCGACCTCGCGCATGGTCAACGAGTCGCACGGCTCCGAGGTGGCCACGTCGCGCCAGTCCGGCTACGCGCGCAACATCGATTTCGACAACTCGCCCAACAAAACATTCACCTATCAGCCCGGCACGCTGTCGGCGAACGACCCGGCCAGCACCACGCCGACGCTGCGCTCGCCGCTGGCGGCCGGCGGCTTTTTCGATCACGCCACGCCGGCCGACATCCTGGCCAAATCGGCGGCGGCCCAGACCAAGGCCGCTTGCTACGCCGCGTTTCCGGCCCTCACATCGGCACAGCAGAACATGATCAGGCCGGGCACCACGCTCGAGGCGGCCATCAACGCGCGCGGCAATGAGCTGCTCAGCTGCCTGAACCAGTGGAACGACTATACGCCGTCGCTGGTGCGCTTCACCGAGAAGCGCCAGGAAGACAGACGCGGCAACATCGACCTGCGTTTCGACTTCAAGGTCAACAACCAGCTGACCGTCTACGGCAAGGTCAACTACGCGCGCCGCGAGGTCGACGACCACAACCAGACGTACGGCCTGGGCGGCCTGAACATCAATCCCGACACGTCCTACAGCCCGACCTATCAGGGACCAACCTTCACCGACTCGGCCAGCGGCGTGCGCAGCGCGGTGCCCGGCTCCGGCTACTATCTGTACGACAACGCCAGCTACCGCACCAAGATGTACCCGGCCACCGGCGCCGTGGCCAACGTCGATCCGCGCTCGGTGGTGGTCGACGCCAACCACCACGTGACGCAAATGACGATCGGCGACGCCAACGTCAACACCGACCAGATCCACAACGTCATGAAGACCACCGACCGCTACCTGCAAACCGGCGGCGTGTACAAGAACGGCGGCTTCGTGGCCGAGTTCTTCGTCGGCGACGCCCGCTCGACCTGGCAACGCGGCGATAAACGTACCAATTGGAGCTACAACTACGGCCCGACCACGATGAAGGTGTTGCCAAACGGCCTGTGGACTTACGAACAGCCTGCCGGCAGCAGCTTCGACCAGACCGATCCGACCATCTACGCACAGGTGCGCCCGGCCGGCACCGCCACGACGCTGGTCAAGGCCGGACCGAAAAATCCGCAGATTCCCGCCTACACCATCGCCCAACAACCGCTGACGACGCAATCGCCGCAAATCTCGTTCTCGCCCAAAATGAGCGAAACCGAGGAGCGCACCGCCAAGGCCGACTTCAGCTACGCGCTCGGCGAAAAGGTGCCGTTCTTCCGACGCGTCAAGAGCGGCTTCAACCTGCGCGACACCTCCGGCAGCAGCTGGGGCGGCGGAGGCTCGACCGTGCAATCGGCCGTGGGCGACTTCGGCGCAGCCGGCTACGTGCCGGCGGTGGTACTGCCAAGCGCCAACGTGCGCAGCTTCTTCACCGGCTGCACCAACACCGCCGGCTCGCTCGGCCCCGGCGGCAAGCCGTGCGCCAGCGGCTTCGTGCCCAACACCGACCCGGCGGCGGCCCGCTCCGGCACCACCTTCATGACGCAACCGCAATTCCTCGACATCATCGCCCAATCGATGACGCAGCCGAACACGCCGTTCTTCAACGGCATGCCGGACCGGCCGGCCGGCCTGATCAACGGCTGGAACCAGATCGACGTCGAAAAAGTGTTCTCGCTGGTCGGCACGCCCAATGTCAACTATGACTGCGTCAAGGAATGCACGGCCAGCGATGGCAAGCTCTACCGGCAACCGGTCAGCACCTTCAAGGAGCGCACCACGGCGGCCTATCTGATGACCGACTTCGGCATCGACCAGATTCCGTTCACCAATCAGCCGTTGCCGTTCAATATGGAGTTCGACGGCAACTTCGGCTACCGCGTCGTGCGCACCAAGGTCCACGCCACCGGCGTGA
The DNA here is from genome assembly GCA_036387635.1 of Duganella sp. GTDB lineage: Bacteria > Pseudomonadota > Gammaproteobacteria > Burkholderiales > Burkholderiaceae_D > Rugamonas. The sequence goes on along the minus strand of DASVTJ010000287.1, from coordinate 6,891 downwards.
TGAGCTTCACCTCGGTCGTCAAGACGCCCGCCTACGATCCGCAAAATCCGAGCGCCACCGGCGGCACCATCACCGGCACCACCAGCAAACTGACTTCGCTCGACGCCAACACCACCGACTATCTGCCGATCCTGAACCTGTCGCTGTGGATGGTGCCAAACGAAGTGGTGCTGCGCTACAACCGCGCCAAGCAGGTGGCGCGGCCGCCGGTCAGCGCGCTGATCCCGTCTGGCACCTGTACCTACGACGAGCGTCGCGGCGACGACGGCGAAGACCAGGCCTGCTCGGGCACCATCGGCAATCCGGCGCTCAAGGCCCAGACCAACCTGAACCAGAATCTGGCGCTGGAATGGTATCCGAACAACGACACCTCGTTCTCGGTCGGCGGCTTCAGGCAGGTCGGCAAAATCGGCGCCAGCACCACCGTGGGCAAGAGCGACGTGCGGCTGTTCGAAGGCAGCGGGCTGGTCGATCCGCAAACCGGCAAGCCGCTCGACAGCCTGCCGTTCGACTACCGCACCTTCGAGAACGGCGCCACCATCACCCGCACCGGTGTTGAATTCGGCAGCAAGACCGCGTTCACGTTCCTGCCGTGGAAGCTGCGCTACACCGGTATCGACCTGAACTACACCAAGCTGCGCTCGAAGGACACTTCGCAGCGCGTGGTCGACCTGTTGACGGGCGAATCCCTGCCGCCGGCCGGTGAATCGAAATACAGCTACAACGCCTCGCTGTGGTACGACGACGGCGCGCTGTCGATGCGGGTGTCGTTGCAGGCGGTGGCCGAGAAGTTCACCTGCATCGCCGCCTGCGGTGGCGTGTCGGTCAACAATTATCCGAACGCCGCCGGCGGCCGCACCACGATCACGCCTTATAACCCCGGCTCGCCGAACTTCAAGGATTCCACCCGCTATGTCGATGCCAAGATTTCCTACCGCATCAACCAAAACATGGAGGTGTTCGCGGAGGGCCGCAACCTGGGCCTGAGCTCGAACAGCAACAGCCAGTCGCACTACGCGTCGTTTGCCGACGGCACGCCAAACCTGCTCGACACCTCGTACGCCGGCCGCCGCATCATGATCGGTATGAATTTCCGCAACTAAGGTTGCACAGAAGCTTACGCTCGAGGGGAAGCGGTCTCCTTCCCTTCTTTGACAGCCCGGCCGCTCGCGCGTTCGGGCTTTTTTTGCGCCCTACAAGGTTGGGTAGTCGGAAACCGTCAGCTCGAACCCGCGCGCGTCCGACACCAGATGCGCGCTGCCGCCGTAAGGTAGCGTCGCCCGACGCTTAATGTGGCCGAAAGGCAGCCCGGTCAGCACCGGCATCGGCAACCGTTCGCGCAGATAGGCCAGCATGGTCTCGAAGTCGTAGCCATTCTCCAGCGGCCCCAGTTTATATGCGGAGAAGTCGCCCAGGACCAGCGCCCGCTGGCCGTCCAGCGCGCCGGCGTACAGCAGTTGCAGCACCATGCGCTCGATCCGGTACGGATGTTCGCCGATGTCCTCAAGGAACACGATGCCGTTCTCCAGCGCTGCGAAGTACGGCGTGCCCAGCATGCTGACCATCATCGCCAGGTTGCCGCCCCACAGCCGGCCGTCGACATCGACGCCGGGATTGTCGGCGCGGCCCTCGGCCACCGTGCCGCGCACCGTGTGCACCGGCCCGCGCAGGCAATCCCAGAACTGGTCCACCGTGTAGGCGTCCGGCTCGTCGCGGGTGAAGTCGTCGCACATCATCGGCCCGGCAAAGCTGATGCGGCCGGTTTGCTTCATCAGCGGCATCTGGAACGCGGTGAAATCGCTGTAGCCGACAAACAGCTTGCCGCTGTCGGCCATCGCCGCGAAATCGATGGCCGGCAGCAGCCGGCTCATGCCGTACGAACCACGCAGCGCGATGACGATCTGCACGTCGGGATCGGCGGCGGCGGCGTTGAGCTGCGCCAGGCGCTCGGCGTCGGTGCCGCCGAAGCGCTGGTGCTTGCGCTCGTCGTCGTAGTAATTATGGACCAGGAAGCCCTGCTGCTCGAGCCGGGCGATGCCGGCCGCGAGCGCGTTGGCGTTGGGCGCGGCGCCGCCGGGCGCGGCGATTGCGATGCCGATTTTTTTAGTGGTCAAAGTGGCTCTGGATAAAATAGTGGCGAAGTAAGGGCGAAGTCGAGGCCGAAGACGGGCGCAATGATTGAACTATTGAATTATTGAATTATTGATGGGTGCCGCTGTCGGCGCGGCGCGTCAGCAACGGCGCAATATCGGGCGTCATGTTACCGCGCAGATGCTGGTCGAGCAAGGCCAGCAGGCGCTCGATCAACTGCGGCGGCAGATCGTGCCCCATACCTTCGATCACATGCAGCTTGGCGCCGGGAATGGCCTCGGCCGTGTCGACGCCGCAGGCGACCGGCACCAGCGGATCGGCCGCGCCGTGGATCACCAAGGCCGGGCAGGCGATCTTGCGCAGCAGCGGCGTGCGGTCGCCGGAGGCGACGATGGCCACCATCTGGCGGGCGGTGCCGGCCGGATTGACGTTGCGGTTCAGGGAGCGCTCGATATTGGCGCGCAGCAGGCGCTCCGGTATCGGAAACGATGGGCTGCCGATGACGCGGAACACGCCGACGGCGTGGTCGATCGCCGCCTTGCGGTCGCTGGCGTTGGCGGGGCTGCGCATCAGCGCGGCGCGCGCGGCGGCGGTGGGGCCCGGCAGGCCGCGCCGTCCGCTGCTCGACATGATCGACGTCAGGCTCAGCGTGCGCGAGGCGAAGCGCGCCGCGAAGATTTGCGCGATCATGCCGCCCATCGACGCGCCCACCACGTGCGCCTTGGCGATGCCCAGCGCGTCGAGCAGGCCGAGCGCGTCGTTGGCCATGTCGTTCAAGGTGTACGCGGGCGACTGCCGCCAGCCGACCAGCGACTTCAGGTAGGCCAGCATCAGGTTCGGTTTCTTCAGATGATCGAACTTGCTCGACAAGCCGACATCGCGGTTGTCGTAGCGGATCACGTAGTAGCCCTGCTCCACCAGGCCGTCGACCAGGTCCTGCGGCCAGGCGATCAGTTGCATGCCCAGGCCCATGATCAGGAGCACGGGCGTATCCAGCGGATTGCCGCTGGCCTCGTAGGTGAGCGTGATGCCGTTTGCTTTTACGGTAGCCAAAGCGGTCTCCAGATTGGCGCTGACGATGATCTTGGCGGCGCCATGCGCGCCGGGTGACTTCAGCATACCATTTTTGCCGGGCCGTGAAAATGCGTGGCTGTCCTGTGCGGCTATTGCTGCGCCGCTATTGCTGCGCCGCCATGGCTGCGCGGCGGGCGGCGGCCGATGCCGCGCGGCGGGCGGCAAAGAAGCGCTTGAGCATGTCGCCGCACTCGTCGGCCATGACGCCACCACTGATCTCGGTGTGGTGGTTGAGCCGCTCCTGCTCGAACAGGTTGAGCACCGAACCGCAGGCGCCGGTCTTCGGATCGGTGGCGCCGTACACCACCTTCGACAGGCGCGCATGCATCATCGCGCCCGAACACATCACGCACGGTTCCAGCGTCACGTACAGCTCGCAGCCCGGCAACCGGTAATTGCCCAGCAACTCGGCGGCCGCGCGCAGCGCCACGATCTCGGCGTGCGCGGTCGGATCGTGCTTGCCGATCGGCTGGTTGTAGCCGCGCGCGATGACCACGCCATCCTTGACGACGACGGCGCCGACCGGCACCTCGCCCAGATCCCACGCATGCTGCGCCTGTTCGAGCGCGAGCTGCATAAAATCGTTATGCATCGGTGATCTCGGCCCAGCAATTCGGCGTCTCGTGCAACACCAGCTTGTGCAGGTGCAGGCCGGTGCCATAGCGGTCCTTGTACGCCGCCTTGAGGATGGCGAAGGCGACATGGGCCAGGTTCTCGACGGTCGGGATGCGGTCGATCACCACGGTTTTATGGTCCGGCAGAGTCGCCAGGAAATCGCGCACCGCCGTGTCCTTCTCGTAGACGATGAAGGCGTGGTCCCAGACGTCGACCAGGTGTTCCTTGGCCAGCGCCTTGATGTCGGAAAAGTCCATGATCATGCCGTTGTCCGAGTTGCCCTCGGCCGTGATGATATTGCCGGTCAACGTGATTTCCAGCGTGTAGCGGTGGCCGTGCAGGTTGCGGCATTGGCTCTTGTGGTCGGGGATGCGGTGGCCGGCGTCGAATTCCAGCTTGCGGGTAATGGTCAGCATGACATCTTTTCTAGGGTATTTGTAAAAGTTTATGGGTTTGCAGGCTCAGCTTCCATTTCGGATTGCGCTTGCACGTTTCGATGGCCAGTTTCGTGTTGAACTCGGCCAGCGGGCCGTCCATCGCCTGCACGTAAAAATTCTCGAAGTCGAGCTGCTCGTAGGCGGCCAGGTCCTGCCCGGTCTGCGGAATGACGACCTTGATCTCGCTGCCCTTGGTGACCGCCAGCGTCGAACCCATCTTCGGGCTAACGCAGATCCAGTCGACGCCCTCGGGCACCGGCAAGGTGCCGTTGGTTTCGATGGCGATCGTAAAGCCGACCGCGTGCATGGCGTCGATCAGCGCCGCGTCGAGCTGCAACAGCGGTTCGCCGCCGGTGAACACCACGTACTTGCTAGCGGCGTAAGTGGCCGGCCACAGCGCGTCGATGGTCGCGGCCAACTGCGCCGACGTCTTGAACTTGCCGCCGCCCTCGCCGTCGGTGCCGACGAAATCGGTGTCGCAGAACTGGCAGACGGCGCCGGCGCGGTCGCTTTCGCGCCCGGTCCACAGGTTGCAGCCGGAAAAACGGCAGAAAACCGCAGGGCGGCCGGCGTGCGCGCCCTCGCCCTGCAGCGTGTAAAAGATCTCTTTGATGCTGTAAGTCACGATAGTTCCTGATTGGACAACCTTCGATTATATCCCACGCGACACTTTCCGGTGCTTGTAGGCGCTTTCCGGCCGCCTTTGATTTTGCACAATGCTGCTTTCCGGCAACCAAGGTACTTTCGTTGGGTGGCGGCCAACACTGCATCAACGATCCGGCGCCCACCAACGGGGATCCACCACCATGAGCCACACCATCAGCCATGCCGCGCAAGTCATCCACATCGATCCCGTCGTCGCCGGCGTCTGCCTGCTGGCGTGGTTGTCATTGTTGCTGCTGTGGCGACAACGCCAGCATAGCGCGCTGTCGCGGCTGGAGGCGCGTCTGGCGTGCGAGCGCGGCAGCCGCGAGCTGACCGAGCGGACGCTGGCCGACACGCGCCGCCAGGTGGGCGACCTGAGCAAGCGCCAGCAATCGCTGCGCGACGCCGAGCGGCGCCGCATCGCGCGCGACCTGCACGACGACCTCGGCCAGCATCTGCTGGCGATGAGCTTTGAAATGGGCTGCCTGGCCGGGCAGCATCCGGCGCTGCGGGAGGCGCTGGGCAGGGTCGACGAGCGCATCGCGCTGACGTTGCGCTCGATGCGCTCCATCGTACGCGATTTGCAGCCGGAAGCGCTCGACGCCGGCCTGCGTGGCGCCGTCGAGCAGCAAGTGGCGCAGTTCTCGCGCCTGAGCGGCATCCCGTGCCAGTTGCACGCCGACGCCGGCGCCACCGACGGCGGCATTGGCGCCCCCGGCATGGACAAGGTGATCTACCGGATCGTGCAGGAGTCGCTGAGCAATATTGCCCGCCACGCGCAGGCGTCGCAGGTGTCGATCGGCATCAGCCGCGCGGCCGACGGCGTGCGCCTGACGGTGCGCGACAACGGCGTCGGCATCGCCGTCCGGCCGCAAGCGCGCCGGGGCGCCGGCCTGCGCGGCATGGCCGAGCGCGTTTCCGAGGCCGGCGGACAGTTCGACGTCGCCACCGCGCCCGGCATGGGCACGGCACTGACGATGTCGTTCCCGCGACAGTAACCGCAGCCGTAACCGTCCCGCCCCACCCGTCATGATCGATCTCCGCCAAAGGCCGTTATGAACACGCCAAAGATTCACGATGCGATGGAGTTTCCCACCGCCGACCAGCCGCACAGCTTCGCGCTCAAGATGATGGAGTTGCTGGTCATTCCAATCTTCGTGATCGACCGCGAAGGCAAAGTGATCATCTGGAACCGTGCCTGCGAGCGCCTCACCGGCGTCGAGGCCTGGGAGGTGCTGGGCACGTCCGATCATTGGAAGGGGTTTTACCACGAGCAGCGCACGACCCTGGCCGACCTGGTCATCCAGGCCCGCTGCGCCGAACCGCCCGAGCCATCGCACCAGCGGGGCGGCCGCCACCCCGACGCCAACCTCCGCGCGGAAAACTGGTGCGACATGCCGCGCGTGGGCCGGCGCCGCTATCTGGCCGTCGACGCCAGCCCGATCGTCGACGACGACGGCCGGCTGGTGGCGGTGGTCGAAACGCTGCGCGACGTCACCGACGACAAGTGCGCCCAGGTCGCGCTGGAACAGCTGGCCACGCGCGACGGCCTCACCGGCCTGGCCAACCGCCGCTGTTTCGACAACACGCTGCACGCCGAATGGCAGCGCGCGCTGCGCCAGCGCCAGCCGCTGTCGCTGCTGATGGTCGACGTCGACAATTTTAAACAATACAACGACGCCTACGGGCATCCGGGCGGCGACGAATGCTTGCAACGTATCGCCAAGGCGCTCGCCAGCGAAATGCGCACCAACGACTTGGTGGCGCGCTACGGCGGCGAGGAATTCGCCGTGATCCTGCCGAACCAATCGCTCAAGGGCGCCGCCATCGTGGCCGAGCGCATCCGCTGCCGCGTCGAACAGCTGCACATGCCCAACTCAGGTGCCGAGCGGCACGTGGTGACCGTCAGCATCGGCGCCGCCACCGCGCTGGCGGCCCGGGACAACGATCGGACCCAGCTGGTGGCGGCGGCCGACTCGGCGCTGTATCGCGCCAAGCACATGGGCCGCAACCGCATCAGCATGCCCAC
>DASVTJ010000286.1:0-6292 GCA_036387635.1 Duganella sp. | reverse complement strand
GTATCTGCTGCGGCCGCTGATAAACAAAGTCCCAGCGCAGATGGCTGAACACGATAATGGTCGGCATGCCGGCCGGCACGGAGTGAGGCACGTTCATTGGATTCTCCCCTGTCCCTTGCGGGTTGTTATGTTGGTGGATGTGCCGGAGGAACGCCGGCGCCGTGCCCACTGCCGACCGGGCCACGCTGGCGAGTCCGCGCTGGCGCGGTCGTCGTCGCTAGTCAAACTGAAGCGAGCCGAAACTGAAGCGAGCCGAAACTGAAGCAAGCCTTACCGTAGCGAGCGGCGTTCGAAAACAAAGTGAAGCAATCCTATCAACAATTGGATCTTTTTTCAGTTCAATTCCGCTCGGAATTGAACGTCACGCCTGCCGAAAGATCGATAGCATGAAGGGAAATAGACGGTAGCGCCGTCGCTTTCCAACGAGAGGAGCCGCATGAGTTTGAATGACAGTGTGCATGGCAGTTCGACCGGACGTTTGTTTGAGTATCCGCGCCCGCAGCTGGTGCGCGAGGAGTGGCAGTGCCTGAACGGCGAATGGGAGTTCGCCTTCGACGGCGACGGCCGCCACGGCATGGGCGGCGAGGACGTCGAGTGGACCCACCGCATCAGCGTGCCGTTCGCGCCGGAGTCCGTCGCCAGCGGGCTGGGCGATCAATCCTTCCATTATGCTTGCTGGTACCGGCGCCGCTTCGAGCTGCCCCGGCGGGCGGCGCGCATGATGCTGCACTTCGGCGCGGTCGACTACCACGCGCGGGTGTGGGTCAACGGCATGCTGGTGGCCGAGCACGAGGGCGGGCACACGCCGTTTTGCGCCGACATCACCGATGTGCTGGTCGACGGTCCGGTGCAGACGATCGTCGTGCGGGCCGAGGACGACCCGGCCGACCTGGCCAAGCCGCGCGGCAAGCAGGACTGGCAGCTCGCGCCGCATTCGATCTGGTACCCGCGCACCACCGGCATCTGGCAGACGGTGTGGCTCGAGCCGCTGCCGGCCACCTATATCCGCTCGCTGCGCTGGACCCCGGTGTTCGACGGCTTCGAGCTCGGCTGCGAGGTACTGGCCGGCGGCGACGTGCGCGCCGGCCTGTCGGTCGAGGTGCGCGTGACGCACGACGGCACCTTGCTCGCGGCCGACCGCTATCTGCTGGTGGGCATGGCGGCCACCCGCAAGATCGTGCTGTCGGACCCCGGCATCGACGATTCGCGCAACGACTTGTTGTGGAGCCCGGAAAGTCCGACCTTGCTCGACGCCGAGCTGACGCTGTACGACGGCGACCAGGTGATCGACCGGGTCGGCTCGTATACGGCGATGCGCTCGGTGGCGATCAACCGCGACCGCTTCATGCTCAACGGCCGCCCTTATCCGCTGCGGCTGGTGCTCGACCAGGGCTATTGGCCGGACACCCTGATGACGGCGCCGTCGGACCACGCGCTGCGGCGCGACGTCGAACTGGCCAAGGAGATGGGCTTCAACGGCGTGCGCAAGCACCAGAAAATCGAGGACCCGCGCTACCTGTACTGGGCGGACCGGCTCGGGCTGCTGGTATGGGAAGAGATGCCGTCGGCCTACGCGTTCAGCGCGCGCGCCATCACGCGCCTGCTCAAGGAGTGGACCGAGGCCATCGAGCGCGATTACAGCCATCCGTGCGTGATCGTCTGGGTGCCTTTCAACGAGTCGTGGGGCGTGCCGAACCTGACGTCGACGCAGGCCCACCGCAACGCCGTCGAGGCGCTGTACCACATGACGCGCATGCTCGACGCTACGCGCCCGGTGATCGGCAACGACGGCTGGGAGGCGTCGGCCACCGACATCCTCGGCATCCACGACTACGACGCCGACCCGGTGCGGCTGCGCCAGCGCTACGAGGTGACCGACCCGGTGCGCACCTTGTTCGACCAGCGCCGACCGGGCGGGCGCATCCTGACCCTCGATGGTTTCCCGCATCGCGGCCAGCCGATCGTGCTGACCGAATTTGGCGGCATCGCCTACGACACCCGGGCCAAAGGCACCGCGACCTGGGGCTACTCGCGGGCCACCGACGCCGCGTCGTTCCTGCTCCAATACACCGAGCTGCTCAAGGCGGTGTCGGAAACCACGATGTTCAGCGGTTTTTGCTATACGCAGTTTTCCGACACGTTCCAGGAGACCAACGGCCTGCTGAACGCCGACCGCAGCCCCAAGGTGCCGCTCGAAGACATTTGCGCTGCCACGCGCCACGGCGCCGATTTGTTCCCGCTGCCGGGGGTCTGAGAGCAGCCGGAAGAGCGGCCGGGCGCCGCCATGCCGCCGCTGGCAACGGGCGTGGCGGCGTCGTGCGCTTCGGCGCGCCCAGTTGCGCTCACTTGCGCTAACATCTATCGCTCGATCAATCGGCAGAAAGAGGGGAAACGATGACCATCGGTACCGACTGCGATGACCGGGAAGAGGACTTGCCGCCGTTGTCGCGGCAACTACTGGGTCTGCGTGAACAATTGATGGGCGATTGGACGGCGGCGATCCTGGCCGGCATCAAGCGTGCCAACGGGTTGCTGCCGCCAATCCTGATCAACACCTTACCTACCTTTTACGACAATATGGTGCAGGCGCTGACGCCGGGCTACCCGCGCCGCAACGCAGTCGAGGGCACGTCGATCGCCTCGTCCCACGGCGAAGAGCGCGCCCGCATGACCAACTACCAGCCGCACGAGCTCATCGCCGAGTACCAGATCTTCAAGCGTGTGTTCCTGCGCATGGTCGAGCGCGAACGCGTGCCGCTGACGCGCGCGCAGCTGGAGCAGGTGCACGAGTCGGTCGATGTCGCCGTGCTTGATGCGATCGCCGCGTACACGGTCACGCAGGAGCGTCTGCGGCAGGGTTACGTGGCGACCCTGGCGCACGACATGCGCACGCCGCTGAGCACGATCGGCATGGCGGCGCTGTTGCTGGCGCGCGCGCCCGAGCCGCAACAGGCGGCCCAGCTGGCCGGCCGCATCCGCGCCAACGTCGAAAACATCGACGAAATGGTGCGCGAACTCCTCGACACCGCAGCCCTGAACAGCGCCCAGAAGCTGTCGCTCGATATCAGCCGCTTCGGACTGCGCGAGCTGGCCGAGGAGGTGCTGCGCGACGCGCCGGCGCGGCCGGGGCCGTATGAGCTGGAAGGCGACGCGCCGCCCGGCCACTGGTGCCGGCGCATGCTCAAGCGCGCCCTCGAGAACCTGCTACGCAACGCCTGGAAGTACGGCGACCCCGAGCATCCGTTGCGGATCGTCATCGATTGCGAGCCGCCCACGCGCGCCAGCATCGCCGTCAGCAATGGCGGCCCGCCGATTCCCGAGGAGCGCATCGCCGACGTGTTCCTGATGTTTCGTCGCAATGCCCATGACGGCGTACTGGGCTGGGGATTGGGCTTGCCGTTCGTGCGCCACGTGGCCGAGTCGCACGGCGGCAGCGTACTGATCGACAGCACGGCCGAGCGGGGCACGACGGTCACCATCGATTTGCCGACCGACGCCCGGCCGTTTGTGCGCGAAATAAATGATGCAAATCCGGGCTAGGAGCAGTCCCACGCGGGGGCGGCGTGAGAGCCGATAGCCGCGCTGTCGCAGGCTTCGGATAATCACTCGACCGGCCGCCTGGCCGGCAATTACCAACGAGGGGGACGCGATGAATCTGATATTGTGGATAGTCATAGGCGGCATTCTGGGCTGGCTTGCCAGCCTGGTCATGAAGACGGACGCGCAGCAAGGCTTGATCTTGAACGTGGTGGTGGGCATCGTCGGCGCACTGCTGAGCGGCTGGCTGCTGGCGCCGATGCTGGGCACCGGCACCATCAATTCCGATGACTTCAGCCTGGCGTCGCTGGGGGTGTCGTTCCTTGGCGCGCTGATCCTGCTGGCAATCGTCAACCTGGTGCGGCGCGGCAGGGTGCGCTAAGGCCGGGCAGCCGGCAAGGGCGCGCAGGCATCGGCCCTACGGCCCCGCAGGCCCGCAGACCGCGGCCATGATGGCGCGGCATGTAGCGTACGGCAAAAAAAAGGGCTCCAAGGGAGCCCTTCACTTCGTTCAGGGCGCAGGCGCGTCAGTGCGTGGCCGACCCGTTTTTGCCCACCATGTTCTGGCCGACGCCCATGCCCAGTTCCGCGCCGGTGAGCGGCTCGGTTTCAGGATCGGACATCGTGCGCGCCGCCATCTGGTCGAGCAGCGCGCGTTCCTCGTTCGTGACCTGGACCGTGGCCAGGCCGTCGCCGCCGTCGACCGCCACTTGCTGGTCGCGGTCGCTGACCACCTTCCAGTCGCCGCCTTCGTTCCACGGTCCCTGCACCTCCGGTCCGCCCTGCGACATGTTGTAGTAGACGCTGGTGAACGCCGCCATGCCGGGCAATTTTCCGGGAGGGAAATTGGGCTGGATCGCGTACAGTGCCTTCTCGAACGACTTCTGGTGCGCGATTTCCCGCGTCATCAAAAAGCCCAGCGCTTCTTTCACGCCGGGGTCGTCGGTCAGGTTGATCAGCCGTTCGTAGACGATCTTGGCGCGGGCCTCGGCGGCGATGTTGGAGCGCAGGTCGGCCGTCGGTTCGCCGATGGTGTCGATGTAGGCCGCCGTCCAGGGCACGCCGCCGGAATTGGTGAGCGGCGCGCCGGCGCCGTACAGCACCTGCGTGACGTGGCTGTCGTTGCCGGCTCCGCTGATCTTGCGGTACAGCTCGCCTTCCTGGTCCACACCCTCGGCCAGCGCGGCCTTGGAACCCTTGTTGAGCATGACGACGATGTTGCCGATCACCTCCAGGTGGCTGAGCTCCTCGGTGGCGATGTCGTAGAGCATGTCGCGGCGGCCCGCATCGTCCTCGGCAACCGCCTGCGTGAAGTAGCGCATGGCGGCGGCCAGCTCGCCTTGCGGACCGCCGAATTGTTCCAGCATCAGATTGGCCAGGCCGGGATTGGACTCGCCGACTCGAACCGTGTATTGCAGTCTTTTGTTGTGTGCAAACATGTAGGTCACTCCTCATCAATGTGGTTGAACATGAGGCGGCACGGCCTTACGCGACGCCCGTATGGAGATGGTGCGCGTTTGGGCAACATGGCGACATAGGAATACCGCGTAGCAGCATGTAGGAGAGCTGGCCGACTGTAGCGCAACGCCGCCGGCCGCAGTCGCGTCAGCCCGGGGCGGCGCCGCGCTGGCGGTACCAGTAGCCGGCCCCCAGCGCGACCAGCCACACCGGAATCAGGAATACCGACAGTCGCAGGTCCGGCGTCAGGTACATCACCACCAGGATGGCGGCCAGGAAGGCCAGGCACAGGTAGTTGGTCAGCGGATAGGCCAGGCTGCGGAACAGCGTGGTCTTGCCTTCGGCTTTTTTGCGCGCGCGAAAGCGCAGGTGGATCCAGCTGATCATGGCCCAGTTGATGATCAGCGCCGACACCACCAGGCCCATCAGGAAGCCGAACGCCTTGCCGGGCATGAAATAGTTGACGGCGACGCAGATGCCGGTGGCCAGCGCCGACACGCCCAGCGCCGCCAGCGGGACGCCGCGCGCGTTGACCGACAGCAGCGCGCGCGGCGCGTTGCCTTGTTTGGCCAGGCCGTACAACATACGGGTGTTGGCGTACACGCCGCTGTTATAGACCGACAGCGCGGCCGTCAGCACCACGGCGTTGAGCGCGTGCGCGACCAGGTTGCTGTTGAGCGCCTGGAAAATCAGCACGAACGGGCTGCCGCTGGTGACCACCTTCTGCCATGGATACAGCGACAACAGGATGCCCAGCGCGCCGATGTAAAAGATCAAGATGCGGTAGATGGCCTGGTTGGTGGCCTTCGGTATCGTTTCCGATGGATTGTCCGCCTCGGCGGCGGTGATGCCGATCAGTTCGAGCCCGCCGAACGAGAACATGATGACGGCCATGGCCATCACCAGCCCGGAGACGCCGTTGGGGAAGAAGCCGCCGTGGCGCCACAGGTTGGCCACACCCGCCTGCGGTCCGGCCCCGCCCGAGAACAGCAGCCAGGCCCCGAAGACGATCATGCCGACGATGGCGACCACCTTGATGATGGCGAACCAGAATTCCATCTCGCCGAAGGCCTTGACGTTGGCCAGGCTGATGGCGTTGATGATGAGGAAGAAGGCCAGCGCCGAGATCCAGGTGGGCACCGCCGGCCACCAGTATTGCACGTAGATGCCGACCGCCGATAGCTCGGCCATGCTGACCAGCACATACAGCACCCAGTAATTCCAGCCCGACATGAAGCCGGCCATGTGGCCGCAGTATTTGTCGGCGAAGTAGCTGAACGAGCCGGCCACCGGCTCG
>DASVTJ010000285.1:0-1750 GCA_036387635.1 Duganella sp. | reverse complement strand
TCCTGCACGATGCGGTAGGCGGAAATGGCCAGCTCGTTGCCGAGCTTCGAGAAATCGCCCTCGGAGTGGAAGGCGAAGCGGCAGCCGGCGCTGTCGTAGTGGCGCAGCATCTCCTCGACCGCGCCGTGCAGGCCGAGCATGTCGAGCACTTCCGGACGCAGGCGGCGCACCAGGCGGCGGCCGTTGGCGTACAGGTCGAGCGCGAGTTTGGTGATAGCGCCTGCTTTCGCGCGGATCTCCTCGATCTCCGGCGCCGGCGGCGCTTTGGAAGCCAGCATGCCGATGCTCTGCGCTTCCAGCCGCACCGCGATCAGCGAGGCATTCAGTTCGTCGTGGATCTCGACCGCGATGCTCTTTCTTTCGTCCTCGATGATGCTGTTCACCTTCTGGATCAGCTTTCGCTTGTCGGCATCGGCGCGCAGGGCTTCGTTGCGCGAGGCGACCAGGTCGCGCGTGCGCTCGGCCACCTTGTTTTCCAGGTCCTGGGTCGAGCGGTCGAGCGCCACCGACATCTCGCCGATCGAAGCCTGCAGCTCCCCTACTTCGCCGCCGGTGGTCACCGGCAGCTCGACCCGGTAGCTGCCGCCGCGGATCGAGCGCAGCGCACCGATCGCCTCCTTCAGGGGCTGCGTCAGCGAGCGCGCCAGCACCCAGGCCAGGATGCCGCTGGCCAGCAGCGCCAGCGCCGCCATGGCGAGTTCGATGCGAAAGCGTTTGGCCTGCTTGGCCAGCATGTTCGAGGGCGACATGCGCACCTGCACCGCGCCGACGATCTCGGTGGTGAGCGTGGGTGGGCGCGCGTCGCTGGAAGCCGAGACGTGCGGGGTGCCGTTGTCCGTGAACAGGTTGATCCACACGACCTGCTTGCGGATCGGCGCTTCGTAGTAATGCGGCTCGGCGTCCTGCGCCGTTTCCGAGGTGACGCGCACCGCGCGCTTGCCGCTGGCGTCGACCACGTCGACCCTGTAAATGCTTTTATCGGACTGCACCAGGCCGTTGATCGTCAGGCGCAGGTCGGTCAAATTGCCCGAGATGACGTTGTATTCGCTGGTCTCGGCCAGCGCCTGCGCCAGGATGCGGCCGCGTTCGGACAGCTCCTCGGCAACCTGCGCCCGGTGCGCGTACCAGGAATACCAGACAAAGGCGGTGAACAGGAACACCACCGGCAGCATGGTGATGAAGGCCATGCGCAGGCCGATGCTCCAGCTGCGCCAGAATTGAAGACCCGGCACACTCGGCCGCCTCATGGCCGCGCGCGCGCAAAGCGGCGCGCCTCCGGACTGACGGCGATGTCGAGCGAGCGCGCCACGCCCTCGTTGATCGCGGTGCGGAAGTAATGCGGGAACTGCGGCGCCGGCAGCTCGCCGCTGGCGACAAAAGTGGCCGCAATTTCCGCCACCTGGGCGTTGATGTCCTCGACCTCGGAATAGGTGGTGGCCAGCGCGCCCACTTTGACCATGTCGGCCGAGAAGCCGATCACCGCCTGCTTGCGGCGGTAGGTCGAGAGCAGGATGTTGCGGATGTTTTCCGGGTTGTAGACGGCACTGTCGGGCAGCGCCAGCAGCACCTCGTGGCGGCCGATGCGCGTCAGCACGTCGCCGACGTCGTCCTCGCCCCCGGCCTGCAGCACGTCCGCCTGGCCGTCGAGCAGCGGCTTGAGAAAGCCGTTGCCGGGGCCGAGGATGGCCGCCGCGCGCACCGGCCGGCGGTACAGCAGCGTGGCCAGGCGCAGCTGGTCGCCCGGCGCCGG
>DASVTJ010000284.1:0-9332 GCA_036387635.1 Duganella sp. | reverse complement strand
CCGCCGGGCGCGTACCATGGGGGCCGCAGCAGTCTCTTATGGATAAATGGCAATGAAGAACGAGAAATTAACGCAGGACGAGTACGACGCGCTCGATGAAGTCAAACGCGGTCTCAAGGCGGGCGAGCGCGTCAGCGCCCGGGTCGGCCGCAACACCAAGCGCCTGACCGGCATCAAACTGTTCACCATCGCCAAGAATGGCCGCATTTCGCTCACCGACAAGGGTGAGGAAGTCTTGTTCTTGCGCCGATGCATCTTGGCCTTGCGCGCCGTCGAGGCCGATCCTTCCAGCCCGGTCGACGCCGACGTGGCGCTGTTTCTAGGCAAGAAATCCCACATCGTGCCCCGCGCCGAGGGCGGTTTCGACATCAGCGACAAAGGCCGCGAATCACTGGCCGATATCACAAACCAAGGTTTGTAATAGAAAACGCTCCGCTGGAGCGTTTTTTTTGCTGTAATGTAGTGATAAATCAACAACTGACGTAAACGAAAGCCCGCACCCCGAAATGAAAGTCGACACCCTGCAAAAATTCAGGAAGCAGTTCGCCTTGCTGGCGGCCGCTGTCGCCGTTGTGCTGTTGATCGTTTTGCTGGGGATCGGCCATGTGCTCAACCAGAGCCGGGTGCGCTATTACGCGGCCGCCGACGAGACGTCGCGCAATCTGGCCGTCACACTGGAAAAATTTCTCAACGCACATTTTCTTGAAGTGGACCTGGCGATGCGCCGCGCCGGCACCGAGTTCCAGGCCATGCACGCCGAGAAACGCTTCGATAACGAGAAATTCAGCGCGTATCTGCGCTCGCTGCGCGAACGCATCCCCCAGGCCGACGGCGTGCGCGGCGCCGACGGCAGCGGCCGCGTGATCTACGGCGAGCGGATCGACCTGACCAAGCCGCAGGACGTGACCATCCGCGAGTTTTTCCAGCGCGCCAAAACCGAGCAGGAACTCATCTTCGGCCTGCCCAACCGCTCGCGCATCAGCGGCGAGTGGGTGCTGCCGCTGGCGTTTCCGCTGACGCTGCCCGACGGCGGCTTCGGCGGCACCGCCTACGTCAACATCAACACGCAGCGCCTGACGGCCGCGTTCGGCGCGCTCAACATCGGCGCCAACGGGGCCATCGTCTTGCTCGATAACCGGAAGCGCGTGCTGCACCGTTATCCCGAAGTCGACAACATGCTCTTTGGCTCGACCATCCGGGTCAACGCGCTGACCCAGGCGATCATCGACGGCAAACAGAATCGCGGCACCTATACGGTGATCAGCTCGCGCGACAAGCTCGAGCGCACCTTGAGCGTGGCGCGCATCGGCGCCTATCCGGCGTTCGTGGTGGTGGGACTGGCCAGCGACGATTTCCTGGCGCCGTGGCGCAAGGAGGCGCGCAATTCGGCGATCTTCGCCGGGCTGTTGGTGGTGCTGGCCGCCGGTTTGCTGATGAGCATGCGTTTCGGCCTGCGCAAGCAATACCAGTCGGTCGCGCAGCTGATCGAAAACAAGCAGGCGCTGCAGGACTTGCTGACGCAATTGACGGCCTCGGAGTCGCGCTGGCGCTCGTTGACCGAAGGCTTGCCGCAGATGGTGTGGACCGCCACGCCGGAGCTGCGCGTCGATTTCCTCAGCCACCACTGGGAGGAATTCAGCGGCATTCCGGCTGCCGTGATGCTGGGCGACGACAACTGGTCGAGCGTGATCCACCCGGACGACATCGCCGCGATGGCGGCGGCGTCGCGGCGCGCCAGCGGCGAGGGCACCGAGTTCCGGTGCGATTGTCGCATGCGCCGCCGCGACGGCGTCTGGCGCGTGTTCGACAACCACGCGCTGCCGCAGAAGGACGCCGAAGGCGCGGTGCTCAGCTGGGTCGGCAGCAGCACCGACCGCACCGAGTCGCGCGCCTCGCGCCTGGCGCTACTGCAGGCCAAGGAGGAGGCGGTCCAGGCCGGTCGCGCAAAATCGGATTTCGTCGCCAATATGAGCCACGAGATTCGCTCGCCGATGAACGCCGTGCTGGGCATGCTGCAACTGTTGCAGCAAACCGAAATGAGCGAGCGCCAGCAGGATTACACCGCCAAGGCCCATTCCGCCGCCAGCGCCTTGCTGGGGCTGCTCAACGACGTGCTGGATTTTTCCAAGGTCGAAGCTGGCAAGCTGGCGCTGGACCCGCATCCGTTCCGGCTCGACAAACTGTGGCGCGACTTGGCGGTGATTCTGTCGGCCAACGTCGGCAGCAAGAATATCGAGGTGCTGTTCCGCATCGATCCGGCGTTGCCGGACCTGGTGATCGGCGACGCCCTGCGCCTGCAGCAGATCCTGTTGAATCTGGCCGGCAACGCGATCAAGTTCACCGACCATGGCGAGGTGGTGCTGTCGGCGCAGTTGCTGTCGCGCAGCGGCAACCGTTTGTCGATCGGCTTCGCCATCCGCGATTCGGGCATCGGCATTTCCGAGGAACAGTGCCGGCGCATCTTCGACGGCTTCTCGCAGGCCGAGGCGTCGACCGCGCGCCGCTATGGCGGCACCGGGCTGGGCCTGGCGATCAGCCAGCGGTTGGTGGCGCTGATGGGCGGCACGCTCGGTGTCGACAGCACGCCCGGCGAGGGCAGCGTGTTCGACTTCACCATCGAGTGCGAGGCGGTGGAGCAGGGCGGGCAGGCGCTGGCGGGGGCGGCGTCCAACCCGGCCTCTGGCGCGGCACCGGCCGATGCGCTGATGCGCGGCCTGAAATGCTTGGTGGTGGACGACAATCCGGTGGCGCGCGACGTGCTCAGCGAGATGGCCGGCTCGTTCGGCTGGCAGGTCGACCTGGCCGCCAGCGGCCACGAGGCGCTGGCCGCCGTCGCCGAACAGGTGGCGCAACAGCGCACCTACGATGTGGTGTTCATCGACTGGCGCATGCCGACGCTGGACGGCTGGGAAACCAGCTGCCAGATCCGCAAGCTGGCGCCGTCGGGCAAGATGCCGCTGATCGTCATGGTCACCGCGCACGACCGCGAGTTGCTGGCGCAGCAGCACGCCGACTTGTCGCCGGTGCTCGACGGCTTTGTCGTCAAGCCGGTCACGGCGTCGATGCTGTTCGACGCCGTGGCCGAGGCGCGCATGGAACGGCGCGTGCCGCTGGCGCTGGTGCCGGTGCCGTCGAAGCAGCGGCTGGCCGGCGTGCGGCTGCTGCTGGTGGACGACAATCCGGCCAATCAGCAGGTGGCCAGCGAATTGCTCGGCAACGATGGCGCGCGCGTCGAGGTTGTCGGCTCGGGCGCGTTGGCGATCGAGGCGGTTTCGCGCGGCGGGCCGCTGCCGGATTTGATTTTGATGGATATCCAGATGCCGGAAATGGACGGTTACCAGGCGACGCGGGCGATCCAGCGCCTGCTGGGCGCCGGATCGCCGCCGATCGTGGCGATGACCGCCAATGCCATGGCCGCCGACCGCGTCGCCGCGCTGGCGGCCGGCATGGTCGATCACGTCGGCAAGCCTTTCGATCTGTCGCAACTGATCGATGTGATCCTTCAGCATCTCGGGCGCACGGCCGAAGTCGCGCCGCAAGCCGCGCAGGAAGTCGCACCGCAAGCCGCACCGCAAGCCCAGCCAGCGGCCGACAGCGGCGCGATGCCGTTGCCGGAGGCGGGCATCAACAGCACCGCCGCGCTGAAACGCATGGGCGGCTTGCAACCGGTCTACCTGATGGCGCTGCGCAGCTTCGCGGTCGAGGTGGTCAAGCTGGCGGCGCAGTTGCAGTCGATGCGCACCGCGCGGGACGCGTCGGCGGCGTTGCCGGTGCTGCATACGCTCAAGGGCCTGGCCGGCACGGTCGGCGCGGACCGCCTGGCCGCGCTGGCCCTGCTGGCGGAACGGGCGTTGAAGGAGGATGCGTCGCCGCAAGCATGGGATCAGCTTGGCCTGGCGCTCGACGCCTGTCCGCGAGTCGTTGTCGATATCGAACAGCTGGTGCGCCAGCTCGATCCGGCACGAAAATAACGGCCGGTGCCTGCCGCTTCAGCGCAGGGTCAGCGACACGTAACCGCCAACCTTGAGCCGCTGTTCGACGTACACATTGCCGAACTTGCGCGCCTGAATATTCAAGATATTGTTGCTCCTGAGGGCGACGCGCGCCGGATCGGCGCCGCCCAACGAATCCCATAGCAAGGTCAGGCTAAAACTGTCGTCCTCCGGCGGCGTCTCGACCGCGATGCTGGTGCCGTCGGACGACAAGTAGTCGAACGCGAAACGGTCGTGCCATACCGGCAGCGCGGCGATCTCAGCGATCCTTTCGTCGGTGATGCTGAAGTCATGCGTCTCGGGCAACCTTGGCTCATCGGGATACAGCTCGTCGATGGTCTTGCCGGCCGGACCCGTGACGCCATCTTCGAACAACGCGATGGTGACGCGCTGACCGGCCAGCAACTGCATGTCCGGCAAGAAGATCAGATAAGTAGACGGCGCGCCGGCCGGATAGCGCCCGGCGGCGACATGGACCCTTGCGCGGCATTCCCAACTGCGGTTGCCGTTGACGTGCACCGTGAACATGTCATAACCCTCCGTATTGACCGTGGCCATGACATCATCATCGACAGAAATGCGGAAGGCGGGCATGGCGGCTCTCGGCTGGTTGCTTGCTTATTTCGCGGCGGGCTGGAAACCGTCGGCGGTGATGTCGAGCTCGGTGACCTCGCCGTATTTCCTGGCGACATCGCGGATCTGCTCGGCTTTACCCACCAGCACCGTCTGTAAATTGTTGCGCGGGAAGTGCTTGTCCACCAGCGCCTTGGCGCGCTCCGGCGTGAGGCTGTCGACATCCTTCATGAAATTGTCGATCTGCTCGCGCCCGACGTTGGATGCGTACATCTCGCCCAGCAGGCCGGCGAGTTGCTCGCCGGTTTCATAGCGTGGCGGGAACTGGCCTTTGACGTAAGCCTTGGCCGATTCCAGCGTGGCCTTGTCGATCCCCTTGTCCCACAGCCGCTGGTAAGTCTTGTGCGCGAGCGCCAGCGCGGCCTCGGTCTTCGGCAGCGCCGTGAAGCTCGAGATGGCGAAGGTGCCGGTCTGCGACAAGGTCGAAAACGTGCTGCTGGCGCCGTACGTCAAGCCCGAGTTGACGCGCAGCTCGTCGTTGAGCCACGAGGTGAAGCGGCCGCCGACGATGGTGTTGAGCACTTGCAGCGGCACGTAGTCGGGATCGTTGCGGGCGATGCCGGTGCCGCCGATCAGGAACGTGGTTTCGATGGCGTCGGCCTTGTTGACCAGCCACGCGCGCGCCTTGTCGGCCTTGACCTTGCCGTTGTCCTGCCTGGGCAGCGCCGGGCCGCTGGCCTTCCACGCGCCGAACAGCGACTCGATCTGCTGGCGCATCTCGGCCTTCTGGAAGTCGCCGACGACGATGATGGCCGCGTTGTCCGGCCTGTAATACTGCTGGTGGTAGCGCCGCACGTCGCCCTGCCGGAGCGCGGCCACGCTGCTGACCGTGCCGCTGGCCGGGATGCCGTACGGGCTGTCGCCAAACAGCATGGCGCGGTAATAGTTGACGACGACGTTGCGCGGCGCCTCCTTGGCTTGTTTCAAACCGTTCACCTTGCGCTCGCGCAGCTTGGCCAGTTCGGCCTCGTCAAAGCCGGGCTGCTGGACGATCTCGGCGAACAGCGGCAGCAGGGCGGCCGCGTCGGCGCGCGCGAAGTTGGCCTGCACCGTGCTCGATTCGGTGCCGGCGCCGGCGGCCAGGCGGGCGCCACGGAAGTCGTAGGCTTGGTCGATGGCGGCCTTGTTGTGCGCCTTGGTGCCGAGCAGCATGGCGTCGCCGGTCAGGTTCGACAGGCCGGGCTGCTTGGCGTCGTAGACGGCGCCGGCCTTGACCACCGCCCGCACCGAGATCAGCGGCACTTCGTGGCGCTCCATCAGGTACACGGTCAGGCCGTTGGGCAGGGTGACGGTATCGAAGGCGGGCAGGCGGAAATCCGCGGCGGCGGCCACGGCCGGGGCCGGGGCGGTGGCGCCCAGCACAGTGACGGCCAGCGCGCCGGCGGCGCTATGGAAGGTTATGCGTGTCATGTCAGTCCTCTTTCGCGGCCAGCACGCCGACGGTGCGCTGCGATTTCTTCAGGTATTTGGCGGCGACGGCCTGGATATCGGCCGGCGTCAGTTTCTGGTAGGCGGCCGGCGCGTCGAACATTTTCTGATAACCGCCGAAGAACACCTCGTAGTTGCCCAGCTGCTGCGCCTTGCCGTTGATGGTTTCTTGTTCGCGGTACAGATTCACCAGCTTCTGGTTCTTGACCTTTTGCAGCTCCTCGGCGGTCACGCCGTTCCGCACTACGTTATCGAGCTCGGCCAGCAGCGCTTTTTCCAGCCGCGCCGGGGTGACATTGGCGGCGGCGATGGCCGACACGTACAGCAGGCCCGGATCGAAGCCGTCCATGCTGTTGGCGCTGACCTGCGTTGCCAGTTGCTGCTCGACGAGCGCCTTGTACAGGCGCGCGGTCTTGCCTTCGGCCAGCAGGCTTTGCAGCACTTCCAGTGCGTAGTAATCCGGATTGTTGCCGGCCGGGATCTTGTAAGCGACCACCAGATTGGGCGACGTCGCCGATTCCTTGGCGACGAACAGGCGGCGTTCGCCTTTCTGTTCCGGCTCGACCGTGCGCACGGCCGGCGGCAGCGCGCGCTTGGGGATGGCGCCGAAATATTTGGTGGCCAGTTTCTTGACCTCGGCGGTCTTGACGTCGCCGACGATCACGGCCACCGCGTTGTTGGGCGCATAGTACGTCTTGAAGTAATGTTCCAGATCCTGCTGGGTCCACGCCTTGATGTCGGACTCATGGCCGATGACGGGCCACGAGTAGGGATGGGCCTGGAAGGCGACGCCGTTGATTTCCTCCTGCAGCGCGCGCAGGTTGGAGTTCTCCAGTCCGGTGCTGCGCTCGGACAGCACCACGCCGCGCTCGCTCGCGACCATGGCCGGATCGATCGTCAGATGGGCGATGCGGTCGCTTTCGAGCGTGAAAATCGTTTCCAGCGACGCCGCCGGGAACCAGTCCTGGTACACGGTGACGTCGGTGCTGGTGTAGGCGTTGTTGGAGCCGCCGTTGGCTTCCATCGTGCGGTCGAACATTTTCGGGCCGAAGTTTTTCGAGCCGTTGAACATCATGTGCTCGAAAAAGTGCGACAGGCCGGTGGTGCCGGGCGCCTCGTTGCGCGAGCCGACTTTCCAGAACGTGTACATATTGGCGTTGGGGATGGTGCTCGATTCGAGCACGATGAATTTCATGCCGTTGGCCAGCGTGAACGTGCGCACCTGATCGGCCGTGACCGCCTGCGCGGCGGCGGCCATGCCCAGCAGGACGCCGGCGGCCAGAACTTTCCCCATCACTTTCCATTTCATATTGCGCTCCTCGTATCCAAGCGCAAAGCATACGGTAAACGTCATTATTTTTGATAACTATTTGCGCCTGCCGAGCTTAGCGGATAGCATGTTGCCAAACATAACTAGGGAGTAGCACGATGGAAAAACCAATGACATGGTCGGCGCACGAACTGAGCATGACGGTGTTGATGACGCCGGACATGGCCAACTTTTCCGGCAACGTGCACGGCGGCACGATCCTGAAGTACCTGGACAGCGTGGCCTACGCCTGCGCCAGCCGCTATTCGGGCAGCTACGTGGTGACGTTGTCGGTGGACCAGGTGATGTTCCTGCAACCGATCCATGTCGGCGAGCTGGTGACGTTCCTGGCCTCGATCAACTATACCGGCCGCACTTCGATGGAGGTGGGCATCCGCGTGGTGACGGAGAACATCCAGCAGCGCCTGGTGCGCCACGCCAACAGCTGCTATTTCACGATGGTGGCGGTGGACAAGGACCGCAAGCCGGTGGAGGTGCCGGCGCTAGTGGCCGAGAGCGAAGAGCAAAAGCAGCGCTGGGAGCAGGCGCTGCTGCGCAAGCAAGCGCGCCAGATGGTGCACGGCGCGCGAAAAACCTAACCGGGGTCAGCCCGAAACTCCGGGGTCAGGTCCGAAAATTC
Source organism: Duganella sp. (assembly GCA_036387635.1). Lineage (GTDB taxonomy): Bacteria > Pseudomonadota > Gammaproteobacteria > Burkholderiales > Burkholderiaceae_D > Rugamonas. Next base: position 1,330 of record DASVTJ010000284.1, on the reverse strand, counting down.
TACACGAACTGAACACTAGCAAGAGGTAAGCTCGCCTTACGGTCCAGACCGTGTAGAAATGATGGACCTGACCCTGAATGATGACCCTGAATGATTTAGCCTGGATCGTTTAGCGCACCAGGCAAGGCATCTTGTTGTTGAACTTCCAGCAGGGGATCAGGTACTGCATGGCGACGCCGTCGTCGCGCGCGCCCAGGCCCATGCCCAGATACAGTTGATGCGCGGCCTCGACCGCTTCCATGTCGAGCTCGACGCCGAGCCCCGGCTTGCTCGGCACGCGCACCTTGCCGCCTTCGATCTTGAGCGGCTCGCGCGTCAGGTGCTGGCCGTCCTGCCAGATCCAGTGGGTGTCGATGGCGGTGATCTTGCCGGGAGCGGCGGCCGCGACGTGGGTGAACATCGCCAGCGAGACGTCGAAGTGGTTGTTCGAGTGCGATCCCCACGTCAAGCCCCATTCGTGGCACATCTGCGCCACCCGCACCGAGCCCTGCATGGTCCAGAAGTGCGGGTCGGCCAGCGGAATGTCGACCGATTGCAGCTGGATCGCATGGCCCAGCTCGCGCCAGTCGGTGGCGATCATGTTGGTGGCCGTCGGCAGGCCGGTGGCGCGGCGGAACTCGGCCATCACTTCGCGGCCCGAGTAACCGTTCTCGGCGCCGCAAGGGTCTTCCGCGTAGGCCAGCACGTCGTGCCGGTCGCGGCACAGGCGGACCGCATCCTTGAGCAGCCAGCCGCCGTTCGGGTCCAAGGTGATGCGGGCTTCGGGGAAGCGTTCGGCCAGCGCGGTGACCGCTTCGATCTCCTGCTCGCCCCGGAACACGCCGCCTTTGAGCTTGAAATCGTTGAAGCCGTAGCGCTGGTAGGCCGCCTCGGCCAGGCGCACCACCGCCTCCGGCGTCAGCGCCGCCTCGTTGCGCAGGCGCGTCCAGTCGTCGGCGGCGTCTGCCGGCGTGGCCGCGTAGGGCAGGTTGGTGGCGGTGCGGTCGCCGATGTAGAACAGGTAGCCGAGCATCTCGACGGCGTCGCGCTGCTGGCCGTCGCCGAGCAGGGCGGCGACCGGCACCCCGAGGAACTGGCCCAGCAGGTCGAGCAGCGCCGCCTCCAAAGCGGTGACGGCATGGATGGCGACGCGCAGATCGAACGTTTGCAGTCCGCGTCCGCCGGCGTCGCGGTCGGCGAAGGCACGCCGGGCCTTGTTGAGGACGGCGTTGTAGTCGCCCAGCGCGCGACCGACCACCAGTTCGCGCGCGTCCTCCAGCGTTTTGCGGATCGCTTCGCCCCCCGGCACCTCGCCGACGCCGGTGCGGCCGGCGCTGTCGGTCAGGATCAC
>DASVTJ010000283.1:0-3274 GCA_036387635.1 Duganella sp. | reverse complement strand
AGCTGCTCGGGCGCGGCGACCGGCAGAAAGCGCGCCGTCGCCAGCGGTTCGGCCTTCAAGCGCTCACGCTTTTGGCGATGCCACCATATCGGCAACAGCAAAACCGGCAGCGCGAGCCACCACAGCGGATAAGAACTCAGCATCGGCGATCCATCCCAATCATCATCCCGCCCGCGCTCCCGCCAGTCGCAGCCAGCCGCGCAGCACCGAGCCTGGCGCCTGCTCGATGCGCGCCTCATGGTGGACGATGTTGTTTTGACGGCAGCTGCTTGCCACGCTGTCGAAATGTACGCGGCTTTGCTGTTTGTAGCTGTCGCGATCACGATTGCTCATGCGGTGCAAGCCGTCGCTTTGCTCGGGATCGCGGTAGCCGGTCCCCGATTTAAAACTGGCATCGACTTCCGCCTGCGTACGCAGCGTCAGCAACCGCACGTCGTGCCGCAATTTGCGCAACCGCAGCAGCGCTTCGCTCAGCGGCGACGGCCAGTCGAGGAAATCGCTGGCGGCAAAAATCAGGCTTGGCGACCGGGCGAAATGCAGGTGCGCCTTCAGCACCTCCGCACTGGGCAGACCGCCTTCCGGCCTGGCTTTGGACAGCTGCGCCATCACCCGCTGCAACTGGCGCGGCCCGCGCGAAGCCTGTGTAAAATCCACCTTCCCGCCGCTGCACACCACCAGTCCGAAGGCGTCGCCCTGGCGCTGCGCGATGGCCGCCACGCAGGCCAGCACCGTGCGGGCGAACCACAGCTTGTCGAGGCCATCGATCTCCCGGCTCGGTTCCGCCATCGACGCGGTGGCGTCGAGCCACAGCCAGGTGGCGACGTGGCTGTCGCGCTCCGCCTCACGGACGAAATAGCGGTCCGCGCGCGCCAGCAGCTTCCAGTCGACGCGGCGCCACTCGTCGCCGGGCGCGTAGGCGCGGTACTCGGAGAACTCGACGCCGGCGCCACGCTCGCGGCCCGCATGCAACCCATGCCCAAGTCCCGCCAGCACATGGCGGATCACCAGCTCCAGATCTTTGGTTTGCACCATCATCGCAGAGAGGTTGGCGGCGTTGGCGTCGGCCGGCTTCGTAGTCGCTTGCATCAGTCCGGGCGGATATGCTCGCGCAGCGACAGCAGGATGTCGGCGATCGCCACGCCATCGGCTTCCGCTTCGAAGTTGCGGATCACGCGATGCGCCAGCACCGGCAGCAGCATCGCGCCAATGTCGTCGCGCGTCACGGCCAGGCGGTTGTGCATCAGCGCGCGCGCCTTGGAGGCCAGCACCAGTGCCTGCCCCGCGCGCGGACCCGCGCCCCAGCCGACATGCTTTTTCACCGCCGGCACCGTCGTCAGCACCGGCCGCGTGGCCCGCACCAGCCGCGTCGCATAGGTCAGCAGATGATCGCCGATCTCGATATCGCGCACCAGTTGCTGCAACCGCAGCAAGGTCGCCACGTCCATCACCGGCTCCGCATCCTTCAGGCCAGCGTTGGTGGTGGCCGCGACCATCATGATCTCTTCCTCTTCGGTCGGATAGACCACGTCGATCCGCAGCAGGAAGCGGTCCAGCTGCGCCTCCGGCAGCGGATAGGTGCCGGCCTGCTCGATCGGATTTTGCGTCGCCAGCACGAAGAAGGGCTTGGGTAGCATGTGCGTCTGCCCGGCGAAGGTGACGCTGCGTTCCTGCATCGCCTCCAGCAACGCCGATTGCGTCTTCGGCGGCGCGCGGTTGATCTCGTCGGCCAGCAGCACCTGCGTGAACACCGGCCCTTGCTGGAAGCGGAACTCGCGCTTGCGCGTGGCGTGGTCCTCTTCGAGGATCTCGGTGCCGACGATATCGGATGGCATCAGGTCGGGCGTGAACTGCACGCGGTGGAAGTCCATCTCTGTCGCCTGCGACAGCGATTTGACCAGCAGCGTCTTGCCCAAGCCCGGCACGCCCTCCACCAGCGCGTGGCCGCCGGCCAGCAGGCAAATGATCAGCGAGTCGATCACGTTCTCCTGGCCGATGATCACCTTCGACATGCTCGCCTTGAGCGCCGCCACCTTGGCGCCCAGGGCGCCGATTTCACTTTCACTCCAGGCGATTGTGCCCATCTTTGCGCCCATCTTTAAGCTCCCAACGCATATTGAATGATATTGACCGCGAAGCGGGTGTTGTCGATCGCGAGAAAGCGCTTGTTGCGAAAGTCGTAGTCCCACTCGCAACCGTAATCCTTGTTGCTGTACAAAAGCCGCGCGCGCCCGCCGATTTCCACCGCCTTCAGGTAATCATGCACCAGATCGTCGCCCCAGCCGTTCAGCTCCACGCTGGTGTTGGGCGGACCGTCGAATTTGAAGAAACTCGAATACACCGGATGGTTGTTCGGGATTTTTTGCAGCGCCCTTTTGCCGAAGATATGGGCGATCTCGCCCTCGAACGATTTGGCGAACAAGCCGTCGATATCGTGGTTGCAGTCGTCGACGAACAGAAAGCCGCCGCCTTTGATATAGCGTTCCAGGTTTTTGCGCTCGGCGGCGGTAAACTGCACCAGCTTATGACCGGCGAAATAGCAGAACGGCGCCTCCAGCATCTTTGGATCGGACAGCGCGACGATGCGTTCGACGGGATCGACCCGCAGTGTCGTGTATTCGACCAGCGAATTGAGCACGTTGCTCGGCATGCGCACATCGACATCCCAGTCCCCGGACTCGTAAGTCAGGCGGGTGAAGTAGAAATCATAATTGGCCACGCCTATCCAATCTTGCGGGCGGTATTAATGACGTTGATGCCGCTGAAGCGCGTGGTCGGCGAACCGTGCGATACGCAGCTGACCTGACTAGGCTGGCCTTTGCCGTCGAAGAAGGAGCCGCCCATGCGCCAATCGCGTTCGTCGCACAGTGCCGAGCAGGCGTTCCAGAACTCCTGGGTGTTCGACTGGTAGGCCACGTCCTCCAGCGGATTGGTGATCTTGCCGTTCTTGATCTCGAAGTACAACTGGCCGCCGAACTGAAAGTTGTAGCGCTGCTGGTCGATCGAGAACGAACCACGCCCGAGGATATAGATGCCTTTCTTGACGTCCTTGATCATGTCGTCCGGCGTCAACGGCTTTTTGCCCGCTTGAAGGGAGACGTTGGGCATGCGCTGGAACTGCACGCTGCTCCAGCTGTCCGCGTACGAGCAGCCGTGCGACTCCTTCTCGCCGATCATGTGGGCCTGGTCGCGCGTGGCCTGGTAGTTGACCAGGATGCCGTCCTTGATGATGTCCCAGCGCTTGGCCGGCACGCCCTCGTCGTCGTAGCCGACGCAG
>DASVTJ010000282.1:0-6192 GCA_036387635.1 Duganella sp. | reverse complement strand
GTTTTATCCGTTCATCATCAACGATCCGGGCGAGGGCTCGCAGGCCAAGCGTCGCGGCCACGCGGTGGTCGTCGATCATCTGACGCCGCCGATGACCACCGCCGACACCTACGGCGCGCTGGCGCAGTTGACGCAGCTGGTGGACGAGTATTATCAGGTCGAAGTGCTGGACCCGGCCAAGCTGCCGCTGTTGCAGCAGCAGATCTGGGAGTTGGTCAAGCAGACCAACCTGAACGCCGATTTGCAGATGCGGCTCTTGCATCATGATCACGACCACGGGCATGACCACGATCACGGCCATGGACACCACCATCACGGCCATGACCACGACCATGGACACGATCATGATCACGATCATGCGGATGGCTTGCCGGCGGCGTTGTCGGCGATGGGCGGCTCGGATGTGGCGCACCTTATCGAAGATCTGGATGGCTACTTGTGCGAGCTGGGTTCGGCGCAGATACGCGACGGCCTGCATATTCTTGGCCGCTGCCCGGACGACGCGCAGATGCCGGACATGCTGGTATCGCTGACGCGGCTGCCGAATCTGGACATTCCGGGCATGCAATCGGAGGTGGCGCGGCTGTTCGGTCTGAGCATGGACATGCTGCTGGATCAGCAGACCCGCCGCTTGAACGTGGCGCCGGCGCTGGCGCGGCTGGCCGAGCGTCCCGTGGTTTCGCGCGCCAACGCGCTGGACGCGGTGGATATCCTGTGTGCACGGCTGTACGTGGAGCTGGGTGCCTTCCAGTACGACCCGGCGCGCATCGATACGGTACTCGACCGGGTTTTCGGCACCCTCGACGCAGCGGCCAGCACCGCGCCTTTGCTGCAACCGGCACTGCGCGCCAAAGCCAACGTGCTGTCGCAAATGGGTAAACCGCGCGTCAAGGCGACCGAGCCGCGCGCGCAATCGGCTTCGGTCGCCGTCGCCCTCGCTGGGGGCCCGGCGCGGTTCGACGCCATGCGGCGGATACTCGATTTTGCCTGCCGTGAACTGGTGCCGAACCTGATACGCGCGACCGACGAAATCGACAACCTGCTGCACGGCCTGTCCGGCGGCTATGTTCCGGCCGGCCCGAGCGGATCGCCCACGCGCGGCATGGCGCATATCCTGCCGACCGGCCGTAACTTCTATTCGGTCGATCCGCGCAGCGTGCCGTCGCAATCCGCATGGCGCGTTGGCCAGCAGCTGGCCCGCGAGGTACTGGAACGCTATCAGCGCGAGAGTGGTGAATATCCGGAGAGCGTCGCCATCAGCATCTGGGGCACCAGTGCGATGCGCACCCATGGCGACGACGTCGCCCAGATTTTGGCGCTGCTGGGCGTTCGGCCGGTGTGGCGCGCGGAAAGCCGCCAGGTCAGCGGTGTCGAGATCATTGCGCTCGACGAGCTGAAACGCCCGCGCATCGACGTCACGACCCGCATCAGCGGTTTTTTCCGCGACGCCTTCCCCCAATTGATCGATCTGATCGACGACGCCGTCAACCAGATCATCCAGCTCGACGAGCCGCTGACGCTCAATTTCGTGCGCAAGCACTATCTGGCCGAACTGGCGGAGTGGCTGGGACAGGGAGTGGATCAGAATGAAGCGGCGCGCCGCGCCGGCTACCGCATCTTCGGCGCCAAGCCGGGCGCCTATGGCGCCGGCGTTCTGCCGTTGATCCAGCAGCGCAACTGGGAGGTCGATGCCGACTTCGCGGAGGCCTATGTCAACTGGGGCGGCTACGCCTACGGACGCGGCATGCAGGGCAGCGATCAGCGCGACGCCTTCCGCATGCGTTTAAGCGGTGTGCAGATCGCGCTGCACAACCAGGACAACCGCGAACACGACATTTTCGACAGCGACGACTACCTGCAATTCCACGGCGGTATGATCGCCACCATCCGCGCACTGAGCGGACGGCAACCGCGCCACTACTTTGGCGACAGCCACGATCCGTCGCGCGCCCAGGTGCGCGATCTGAAGGAGGAAACGCTGCGCGTGTTCCGTTCGCGCGTAGTCAATCCAAAGTGGCTCGCAAGCATCCAGCGGCACGGCTACAAGGGTGGCCTGGAACTGACCGCCACGGTCGATTATCTGTTCGGCTACGACGCCACGGCGCAGGTCATGCACGACTGGATGTACGAAGACGTGGCGCAGTCGTATGCCTTCGATCCCGTCATGCAGCGCTTCCTGCAGGAAGCCAATCCATGGGCGCAGAACGCGATCACGGAACGGCTGCTGGAAGCGGCAACGCGCGGCATGTGGGCCGAGCCCCGCCCGGAAACGCTGGAGCGTTTGCGCGAGCTGTATCTGCGCAGCGAAGAATTACTTGAGGAGCGCGGCGAGACGCCGCGCCAGGGATAGTACGATGAGCACAAGTTTTCCGTTCACGGCCATCGTCGGACAATCCACCTTGCGCACGGCATTGATGCTGTGCGCGGTCGACCCGACTATCGGCGGCGTTTTGATCAGGGGCGACAAAGGCACGGCCAAGAGCACCGCCGCGCGCGCGCTGGCCGAGGTGCTGCCACCGATCCAGCGCGTGCCCGGCTGCGCGTTCAATTGCGCACCCGGCGCGCCGGGCGCGCATTGCGAGGTGTGTCTGGCATCCGGTGCGCCCGCGCCGGAGTTGTCCAAGGTGCCTTTCGTGACGCTGCCGTTGGGCGCGACCGAGGACCGTGTACTTGGCAGCCTCGATATCGCGCGCGCGCTGCAAGCCGGTGGCGGCCAGCGGGTGTTTCAACCGGGCTTGCTGGCGTCCGCGCATCGCGGGTTGCTGTATATCGACGAGGTCAACCTGTTGGCCGATCATCTGGTCGATGTGCTGCTGGACGTGGCGGCGATGGGCGTCAACAGCGTGCAGCGCGAGGGGCTGGCGATCAGCCATCCGGCGCGCTTCACGCTAATCGGCACGATGAACCTGGAAGAGGGCGACCTGCGGCCGCAGTTGCTCGACCGATTCGGCCTGATGGTCGAGGTGACCGCGCCGCGCGAAAAAACCGAACGGTCCGAAGTCGTGCGTCGCCGTATCGCCTTCGAGGCCGATCCCGCCGCGTATGTTGGGGGATGGGAGGACCAGCAGCGGGCGCTGCAAGGCCAACTGGCGACGGCGCAGCAGCTGCTGCCGACGGTGGTGCTGGACGAAGCCATGCTGGATCTGATCAGCCACTTGTGCTGCGAATTCGAAGTCGCCAGTTTGCGTGCCGATATCGTGATGCACAAGACTGCGCGTGCGATCGCCGCGCTCGATGGCCGCGCCCAGGTGGGGCTGGACGATATCCGGCACGCGGCGGAACTGGTGCTGCCGCATCGCCGCCGTCGCAAGCCGTTCGAGCAGCCGGGCCTGGACCAGCAGCGGCTTGACGATTTGATGCGCCAGGCGGAGGACCAGCAGCAGTCCGATGGACACCGGCCCGACCCACAACAGCCCGACCGACAGCAGCCCGACCGACAGCCGCCGCCCGAATCCGCGCCACGCGAAAAAGATGGCGGCGCGCAGGCGGATCGGCAGCCCGGCGAGCAGGATGGCGACGCGAAGGCAGAGCAGAAGCCCGGCGCGACCGAAGAGGAGCACGTGTTTGCCGTTGCCAGAGGTCGCGCCGCGCCGCGCATCAAGGTGGAAGCGACCGCCGGTGCCGCCCCATCCACCGGCCGCCGCAGCGTGGCGAAGAACACCGCGCGCGGCCAGGCGCTACGCGCGGCACCGAACGAACAGCCGACCAGCATCGCCATCGGCGCGACGTTGCGCAGCGCCGCGCTGCGCAACCCCGAAAATATGCAAGTCACCCGCGCCGATCTGCATCAACAGGTCAGGGTGGGCACCAGCGCCAATCTGATCATATTTGCGGTGGACGCTTCCGGTTCGATGGCGGCGCAGCGCCGGATGGAGGCGCTCAAGGGCGCGGTCCTCAGTCTGCTGACGGACGCCTACCAGCAGCGCGACGAGGTGGCGGTGATCGCCTTCCGTGGCCAGGATGCGGAGCTGCTGCTGGCGCCCACCCGCAGCGTCGATCTGGCCGAGCAAAGCTTGCGCGAGCTGCCGACCGGTGGCCGCACGCCTTTGCCGCACGCGCTGGTGATGGTCATCGGAATTCTGGACGACGCCAAGGCCGCCGGCAACAGCAAGCCGCCGTTGCTGGTGCTGATGACAGACGGCAAAGCCAATGTGTCGATGGTCGATGTGGGCGATCCGTGGCAAGAGGCGCTGGAGCTGGCAGAGATGCTGGCGGAGCGCCGCGTTCCGGCGCTGGTGATCGACACCGAGAGCGGCTACACGCGCCTTGGCCGCGCCGCCAGGCTGGCGGACAGGCTGGGAGCCGAGTGCCTGACGCTGGAAGAACTGTCGGCCGACAATCTGGCGCTGACCGTGCGCGCCAGGCTGGCGGGCGCATAACGAAATATTCAGGATACCAAGGAGTAGTTGGCATGATCATTTGTATAGGTGCGGGACCGGGAGATATCGGCTACCTGACGCAGCGCGGCGCGGAGTTGATACGCGAGGCCGACGTCGTCGCCGGTTTCGAGGCGGTGCTCAACGTGGTGCGTAGTCTGATTCCCGAAACCGCCACGGTGGTTAGCATGAATTACCGCGACCAGGTCGAGCAGCTCGACAAGGTGGCCGTTGACCACCATGCCGGCAAGCGTTGCGTGGTCGTCTTCATGGGCGATATCCACTTCAGCGGCTTCCAGTATCTGGAGCGGGTCGAACGCGCGTGCGGTCATCCCGTCGAATCGCTGCCGGGCATCTCGTCGGCGCAGATACTCGCCTCGCGCGCCAAGGTCTGTTTCGACGAAACCACCTTCATTACCTTCCACCGGCGTGGCGACCTGACTCCGTTCAAGCGCCACCTGGTGCACGTGTTGCAGGATCAGCGCAACGCCATCGTCATTCCGTGTCCGTGGGATGCGGCGCGCTCGTTCATGCCGTGGCATATCGCCGCCTATCTGATCGAGCAAGGCATTCCACCGTCCCATCCCACCGAGGTATGGGAAAACCTGACGCGCGGCGAGGCCGAATGGCATGGCACCTTGGAGGAATGCGCGTCGCATCAATGCTCGGATATGAGCATCATGTTGATCCGCACGCTGGCGCCGATGGCCAGCCAGATCGAAGCGGCGCCGACGCCATGACGACCGGCGAAAAATTCGGCATCGTGATCGCGGGCCACGGCAGCCGCGATCCGGACGCCGTGCGCGAGTTCGAAGCGCTGGTGGAATTGGTGCGCGAGCGCGCCCCGCACGATACGGTGAGCCACGGCTACCTGGAATTCGCCAGTCCGACCATCGCCGAGGCGGTCGAGGTGAACCTGGCGGCCGGCGCCAAGCAGGTGGCCGTGGTGCCGGGCGTGCTGCTGGCCGCGCGCCACGCCAAGAACGACATGCCGGCCGAGATGCAGGCTGTGGCGCGCGACCATCCCGAGATCGACTTCCACTTCGGCGCGCCGATGAGCCTTGACCCCAAGCTGCTACAGCTCGCGCAAGAGCGCATCGTGGAGGCTGAAGCGACCTCGCCGCATACGGTCCGGCGTTCAGACACCTGCCTGGTGGTGGTCGGGCGCGGCACCACCGACCCGGACGCCAACGGTGAAGTCGCCAAGCTGGCGCGCATGCTGGAGGAGGGCATGGGCTTCGGCACCGCCTTCGTCTGCTACTCGGGCACTGCGCAACCGTTGGTGGCCGATGGCCTGCGCAGCGCCGCGCGGATGGGTTACGCGCGCATCGTGGTGCTGCCGTTCTTCCTGTTTGACGGTGTGCTGGTCAAGCGGATTTACGCGGCGGCCGACGACCTGCGCGAGCGTGAAGCGGGTGTCGAGGTGCTGAAAGCGGGCTACTTCGGCGTGCATCCGCTTGTCGCCGACGTGATGATCGAGCGCGCGCGCGAGGCGGTCGCCGGCAGGGCGGCGATGAACTGTTCGCTGTGTAAATACCGCGTACAAATCGTCGGTTTCGAGCAGCAGGTGGGCGAGCCGCAGCGCGCGCACCACCTGGGGGTGCGCGGCTTGCTGGCGCAAACCGGCGCCGATGCGCCATTGGCGCCGGCCGCCGCGCCGGTCTACAAACAATACGAGCCGCATCCGATCGAGGCCGAGAGCTTCCGCATCATCGCTGCGGGGCGCGACTGGACCCCGTTCCCGCAGGACCAGCTGACGGTGCTGCAACGGCTGGTGCACACCAGCGGCGACTTCGACGCCGTCAACGATATCTAC